>NZ_CACTIE010000099.1 GCF_902713415.1 Arsenophonus endosymbiont of Bemisia tabaci Q2 | reverse complement strand
GGTCAACGGTGTGTTGGTCTCAAGAACTGTGGAGCTAAAGGAAGAACAAATGTTATCGGCGCTTTATTGGGCACAACGCTGTTTACTGTCGGATTATTTGATATCAATATTAACAGCGATGTTTTTTGTGCATGGGTCACCCAAGTCCTTATCCCAATACTTCCTAAAAACAGTGTAATCATGATGGATAATGCAACTTTTCACAAGAAACAGAGTATTCAACAAGTCATCATCGATGCGGGGCATATGGTGGAATCTTTGCCTACCTATTCGCCAGATCTTCATCCAATTGAACATAAATAAGCACAAGCTAAATGCAAAAAAAGAGCGCTCGGATGCGACACAGATATTTTGTTCGCACTCAATATGGTGTAATCAAAACTAAGTCACTTAGCTATATCACCATAAAATTAGCCAAATTCATCAATATTTGCGCGATGGTGATTGTTACCAAATTAATTTAGCGCAACGTTTTAAAGCCAAATATCAGGGTAATGAATGGGAAGCGTTTCTTAAACTTAATCAAAATAATCAGGCACCCTTCTCTGCTTTTAGAACAACATTGCGTGCATTCGTTTAGAACAACATTGCGTGCTCAGTGTATCACCTGAACGTTTTCTTTGGCTGAATGACAATTCAATTCAAACCCGTCCAATCAAAGGCACATTGCCTAGGCTGACTGATGCCCAAAAAGATCAAAAACAGATAAAACGTTTACAATTATCAACCAAAGATCGCACTGAAAACGTAATGATAGTTGATTTATTGCGTAATGATATTGGTGAAGTTGCAATACCAGGAACACTCAGTGTACCAGAACTTTTTATGGTTGAATCTTTTCCGGCTATTCATCATTTATTTAGCACTATTGTTGCACAATTGCCTTCTAGCTATCATCCCACTAATCTATTAAAAGCCTGCTTTCCAGGCGGCTCAATTACCGGCGCGCCGAAAATACGTTCAATGGAAATTATTGATGAATTTGAACCTCATCGTCGCCATACTTACTGCGGGGCAATTAGTTATATCAGTTTCTGCGGTACGATGGATACAAACATCAGCATACGTACCTTATTAACTGAAAATCAAAACCTTTATTGTTGGGCAGGCGGTCGAATTGTGGCAGATAGTACCGCCGAAAAAGAGTATCAAGAGACTTTTGATAAACTGAGTAGAATATTACTCGTATTAAAAGATAATCAATGTTAATGAATATGTTAGATAATTTTATTAACCGATTTCAATTAATATTACCTATCGCCACTAGTACAGCTCAACCTGTTAATACCGATAGCGCAAAAAAAAGTGCCGCTGTACCATTACCCATTATTTGCAAATCTGAACCCACTCTGCTATTTACCAAAAGAACTGATAACTTGCGTCTTCATGCTAGTCAGATTTCTTTGCCTGGTGGCGCTCGCGAACCCGATGATCATAATTTAATTGAAACGGCCTTACGTGAATCTTATGAAGAAATTAATATTTTGCCAAATCAGGTGCAGATCCTTGGAAAAATGTAGCCAATAAAAAGCCATAGTGGCTATTTAGTGACGCCTATTGTTGGATTACTATCAACAAAGGTTTGTTATTACAAAAATCCAGCGGAAGTAGCCCCTATTTTTGAAGTCCCACTGAAACACGCCCTCACCTTAACTCATCATCATTCCATTATGATCAATAATGCAGGTCATAAAAAGCGTCTATTCTTTTATCGGTACAATCAATATCTAATTTGGGGATTAACTGCAACAATTCTCAATAAATTGGCCTTACAACTTGTTTAAAATAGGCAAAAAAATAAAAAATCTTTTTATTTTACATTTTATTCACTGCTACTAGTAAATTTCAAAAAAACGATAAACTGGCAATCCATTATAACACGGTAATACTACAACCATAACATTTAGTCTTAAGTGATTACTTTATCGTTTTTATTTTTCCAGGGGGTTCTTAGTGATCAGTGTTTTCGATATGTTTAAAGTAGGTATTGGCCCATCCAGTTCTCATACCGTTGCTCCAATGAAAGCGGGTAAAGAATTTGTCGATCAATTGGTAGAAAAAATCTACTTTCCTCCGTCACTCGTATCGCTGTTGATATTTATGTTTCACTTTCATTAACCGGAAAGAGACATCATACTAATATTGCTATTATTATGGGTTTAGCGGGTAATTTGCCAGCAAGCGTTGATATTGAATCAATTGCAGATTTTATTGCCAATGTTGAGCAAACTGAACGTTTATCTTTCGCAAATACAAGCCATTATGTTGATTTTCCACGCCAAGGCGGGATAAATTTTCATTATAATAATTTACCATTACATGAAAATGGTATGACCATTACCGCTTTCAATAATGATAAGCAAATATTCAGTAAAACATATTACTCGATAAGTGGCGGCTTCATTGTTGATGAAGAACATTTTGGCCAACAAATATCTACTAATAAAAAAGTACCCTATGCCTTATAACTCAGCAGCTGAACTGTTACTTCATTGTAAGAAAACCGGTTTATCTGTTTTTAGTCTTATGATGGAAAACGAATTAGCGCTGCATACGAAAGAAGAAATTGACCACTATTTTGCTAATATTTGGCATATCATGGAGGCTTGTATCGATAGAGGGTTTAATACTGAAGGTATTTTACCCGGCCCGCTTCGCGTCCCCCGACGCGGGCCGGCACTACATCACATGCTGACCGCTTCCCCAAAAATATCCAATGACCCAATGGATGTCGTTGATCTGATCAATATGTTTGCATTAGCGGTTAACGAAGAAAATGCCCCCGGTGGTCGTGTGGTAACAGCACCCACTAATGGTGCCTGCGGCATCGTTCCTGCTGTGTTAGCTTACTATGATCATTGTATAGAACCTATTATACCGGCTCTTTATAATCGTTACTTTTTAGCTTCAGGGGCAATTGGTATTCTTTACACAATGAATGCCTCTATATCAGGTGCTGAAGTCGGCTGCCAAGGTGAAGTCGGTGTTGCCTGTTCAATGGCCGCTGCTGGATTAACGGAAATTGCTGGGGGGCAATCCTGAACAAGTCTGTATTGCCGCTGAAATTGGTATGGAGCATAATTTAGGTCTTACCTGTGAGCCAGTTGCAGGAAAAGTTTAAGTCCCTTACATTGAACGTAACGCGATTGCGTCAGTAAAAGCTATTAATGCGGCAAGAATGGCATTACGTAGAACAAGTGAACCCCGAATTTCTTTAGATAAAGTTATCGAGACCATGTATGAAACAGGTAAAAATGTGAATGCTAAATACCGTGAAACTTCTCGCGGAGGTTTAGCTATTAAAGTTCAGTGTGATTAATTTATCACGCATCTTAAAATATATTCCTTATCGTTTATAACCCTTTCTATAAAATGGTTATTTTTATTTATTACACATTTTTATAGGCAATTAGTTAAAAATCTTACTTGTATTAAAGTACAGTTTATATCTATAGAATTAAAAATTAAATTCTATTATTATTTCATACAAGATAATAACAACTATAACAAAATCAACTTGCTTGATAAAAGTTATCTTTCTCTAAATATATTTATATGTATTTTAAATTTTCTGATCGGCGGCATATTTTTTCTTATATTTAAATGATAATCTATAAACTAATTAATTAGTTTCAATAATGGTTAATACTTTATAACATGAAAAACTATTCATATTAGTGATTATTTGATTGTATTCATCCGTCAACGGAGAGTACACTATAATAATCATTTTTATTATTTAACCTACTTCTTAAGGGGAAAAGTAGTGAGTGTAGCTATTATAATTAGCACTCATGGTGTTGCTGCAAAACAGTTGCTCATGACCGCTGAAATGTTGATTGGCGAACAACAAAATATCGCTTATATCGATTTTGTTCCAGGTGAAAACGCTGATACATTAATTGAAAAATATAATCAAAAGCTTAATGAGCTCGATGTTTCTCAAGGTGTGTTATTTTTAGTAGATATGTGGGGAGGCAGTCCATTTAACGCCGCTAGTCGAATTATTGAAAGTAAAGATAAAGAAAAATATGATATAGTTACCGGAGTTAACGTCCCCATGTTAGTTGCTACACTACTATCCCGTGATGATGATCCTACTTTTAGTCAATTAGTCAACACTGCTATTGAAACCGGTCGCAGCGAAATTAAAGCGCTCAACAATCAGCAGACTAGCAATAAACCGCAAAATTCACCGACGCCAACTCCCTCTCCAAAGGTAACCAATTCAGCTACGCAAGGCCATATGTTTATTGCCCTTGCACGAATTGATGATCGTTTAATTCATGGTCAAGTGGCTACTCGCTGGACCAAAGAGACAAAAGTTAAACGTATTATTGTAGTCAGTAATGAAGTTGCTAAAGATCATGTTCGTTCCACCTTATTAAAACAAGTTGCGCCACCGGGTGTCACTGCGCATGTGGTCGACGTAGAAAAATGTATTCGTGTCTACAATAATCCTAAGTATGCCGGTGAACGCGTTATGCTGTTATTTACGAATCCAACAGACGTTTTACGCCTTGTGGACGGTGGTGTCGAAATAAAATCTGTTAATATTGGTGGCATGGCATACCGTGAAAGTAAAACACAGGTTAACAATGCAATCTCGATCGATAATGAGGATATTGATGCTTTCAATCAATTATCGAAACGAGGCATTGAACTTGAAGCGCGTAAAGTTTCTAGTGACAACAAACTGGATATGTTAGCTCTCATCAAAAAAGCAAAAAACTGAGTTTCCTTTTTTGGTTATCCATTCACGACTTAAAAATAGATTCACCAACGTTGTTGGTTACAGGAGATAAACAATGGAGCTTACCGTTGTTCAAATCATACTCGTTTTCCTTGTTGCCTGTATTGCAGGTATGGGTTCTGTGCTAGATGAATTCCAATTTCATCGTCCTTTAATTACTTGTACACTAATTGGTCTCGTACTTGGTGATCTAAAAACAGGGATAATTATCGGCGGCACGCTGGAAATGATCGCGCTCGGATGGATGAATATAGGTGCGGCTATGGCTCCTGATGCCGCCCTAGCCTCAATTATTTCTACCATTCTGGTTATTGCCGGCGGGCAGGATATTGGTACCGGTATTGCACTAGCAATTCCTTTAGCTGCCGCAGGACAAGTATTGACCGTTATTGTTCGGACAATTACTGTTGCATTCCAACACGCATCTGATCGCGCTGCATTATCTGGTAATTTACGTGCATTAACCATAATTCATATCTTAGCTCTGTTATTACAGGCTATGCGTATTGCTATTCCTTCTTTAATTGTTGCTATTTCTGTAGGTACTTCAGAAGTCCAACACCTACTGGATTCAATTCCTGAGGTTGTCACTAAAGGGTTGAATATTGCTGGCGGTATGATCGTTGTTGTCGGTTACGCTATGGTAATCAATATGATGCGTGCAGGTTATCTAATGCCATTCTTCTACTTGGGCTTTGTAACTGCTGCATTTACCAATTTCAACCTAGTTGCACTAGGCGTGATTGGTGTTGTGATGGCTATTCTCTATATTCAACTCAGTCCAAAATACAACCAATCAAAAATTGCTGCTTCGCAAAATAACGGCAATAGTGATTTAGATAATGAATTAGATTAATTAAGGAATGTAATAATGGCAGATACAACTTCAGTAAACCAAAAAAATCTAAAAAAGCTTACTGCTGGTGATATTCGTGGAGTTTTTTTACGTTCCAATCTTTTTCAGGGATCGTGGAACTTTGAACGGATGCAAGCCCTGGGCTTTTGTTTTTCAATGATCCCAGTGATCCGCCGTTTATACCCTGAAAACAGTGAAGAACGTAAACAAGCCATTAAACGCCATCTTGAGTTTTTTAATACTCATCCTTATGTAGCAGCGCTTGTTTTAGGTGTCACCATAGCGATGGAAGAGCAAAGAGCTAATGGCGCGGATATCGATGATGGTGCAATTAATGGTATCAAAGTAGGTTTAATGGGCCCTCTAGCGGGCGTTGGTGACCCTATTTTTTGGGGCACAGTACGTCCAGTATTTGCGGCTCTAGGCGCTGGAATAGCAATGTCAGGTAGTCTACTAGGACCGCTACTATTTTTTATTTTGTTTAATTTAGTTCGCTTATTAACCCGTTATTACAGTGTTACCTATGGCTATAAAAAAGGGCTTGATATTGTTCATGACATGGGGGGTGGGTTTTTACAAAAAATGATCGAAGGTGCTTCTATCCTAGGGCTATTTGTCATGGGTGCATTAGTCAATAAGTGGACTAATGTTAATATCCCTTTAGTTGTATCAGAAATAAAAAATCCCAATACTGGTGAGGTAACAATTACCACCGTACAAACTATCCTTAATCAATTAATGCCGGGTTTAGTGCCATTATTACTAACCTTTGGTTGTATGTGGTTATTGAGATGCAAGGTTAATCCACTATGGATTATCATTGGTTTCTTTATTCTAGGTATTGTTGGCTATTGGGCTGGATTTTTAGGCTAACAGACTCAATTTCTTAATTTTCTATTGCGGGAGTTTGCAACCTCCCGTTTTTAATTTTATCTATACAGCAGATTAATAATCGATTGGAGTCTTTGCTTATGCATATGAATAATATTGTATTGACTTTCTTGATCCTACTAATGCTAACTTATGCTATCTATGAAGAATTGATTGTTAACTTATTAAATGGAAAAACAAAATTAAAAATAAAGTTAAATCGTAAAAATAGAATCGATGCCGTTATTTTTATTATACTGATCGCGATTGTTATTTATCATAATATTATTCAACATGGTAGTCAGATAACAAACTATTTATTAATGATTAGCATTATTATTGCTGTTTACTTAACATTCATTCGTTATCCTAAGCTTTATTTTAAAGATAAAGTTTTTTACTACAATAATGTCTATATATTGTACGAAAATATTAAAACAATTAATTTATCGAAAAATGGAATATTAATAGTCGGTTTAGAAAAAAGAAAAATTTATATTGCTGTTAAACAATTTGATGATTTAGATGAAATCTACAATTTTATGATTAATAATAAATAAATAAATAAATAAACAAATAAATAAATAAATAAATAAATAAATAATATTTTTAATTACTTTTATATATTTAATCAACTAGAATTATTATTTTTATTAAAAATTAAATGATATTAATTTTATAAATTAATAAAAACTTAAATAATTGCCTTTTATTATTTTTATGATACCTTTTGTGATAAGTCATTGGGGAATAGCCTGTTCTAAATAAAATTGTCTATTAGCGATTAATTTAGAAATTTCATGTCAGCATACTCGTTATGATCCATAACTTGGCATAAATACCTGATAAGGTTGGCGAGACCATAGACATATTTTTACTCTAGGTTGGAAGTAAAAATATGTGTATGGATAACTTTCCAACTGAGACAGTATAATGAACTTATACGCAACCCTAGCTTTATCTCTTGCATTATCGATGGATGCTTTTGCTGCATCTGTTTGCAAAGGTGCTAGCTTGTTTAATCCCTCTTTACGTGAAGCAATAAGAACTGGTTTTATTTTTGGTATTATTGAGAGGCCATCACTCCCATCATTGGCTGGAGTTTGGTACTATTGGCCAGCCACAGTATATTATTAAGTGGAATCATTGGATAGCGTTTAGTCTATTATTCATGTTGGGTAGCCAAATGATATAGCTAAGCGACTTAATTTTGATTACACGATATTGAGTGCGAACAAAATATCTGTGTCGCATCCGAGCGCTCTTTTTTTTGCATTTAGCTTGTGCCCATTTATGTTCAATTGGATTAAGATCTGGCGAATAGGTAGGCAAATATTCGCCCATATGCCCCGCATCGATGATGACTTGTTGAATAGTCTGTTTCTTGTGAAAAGTTGCATTATCCATCATGATTACACTGTTTTTAGGAAGTACTAGGATAAGGACTTGGGTGACCGATGCATAGAAAACATCGCTGTTAATATTGATATCAAATAATCCGGTAGCAAACAGCGTTGTGCCCAATAAAGCGCCGATAACATTTTTTCTTCCTTTAGCTCCCCAGTTCTTGAGACCAACACACCGTTGACCTTTCGGGGAATAGCCGTGAGTCCGCGGGGTATCGTGTGAAAAACCACTTTCATCAATAAAAACAATATGCTTGCCTTCTTTTTCATACTGTTGTTTTTTTTGTTGAAACGTTTATCAAGTGTTTTCGTCGGCTTTCGGATGACGTAGAGTTTTTTTATAGGTCAATCCCATTTTTTTAAGAGCTTTACAAATGGCCTTCTGACAAACGCTAAAACGCTCTGCACGCTCTTTTTTGGTAAGCATCTGGGATATTGTTCAACATCTTTTATCAACTCGGATTTATCGATTTTTCACTGACGCGTAGTCGATGCTTTTGGCTCTATTTGATTAATCCAACGCGATAAAGATGCAGAGCCAATCCGAAATTGCTTCACTGTTTCTCGGATACTCAACCCTTCTTCTTCCATCGTACATATCACTTTACGTCTAAAATTAATTGAATAGCTCATATAAATAATGTCATCAAAATTAAGTCGCTTAGCTATATGTCAAAGTTACCATCATGCAAAAAACAATAGCAAATCTCAACCTATTCACTGTCACAATTCTTTTAACCTTATTACTTACTGCCTTAGCAACCAGTCTGGATGCAATGGCTATTGGTGTGAGTCTGGCCTTTTTGCAAATTAATATCATCCATACAGCAATGGCAATCGGACTAATGACCATGATTATGGCAACACTTGGAATATTATTAGGTCGTTATATTTGTCCATTATTAGGAAAAAAAGCAGAAATGATTGGCGGTATTACACTAATAATTATCGGATTTAGTATCGTTTATCAAAATATTTAATTTATTAAATAAGTAATACACACGTATGTTTTTAATACTTTTTTAGGTTAAAAATGATAGCAAAAAGACACTAAACAATAATTGATTGATTGATTGATTGATTAATTACATTATTTTAAAATAGAATATATTATAGACTGATAATAATAATTTTCATTAATTACAAATGGCATTTTTTGCCTATCTATAAATATCAAAAATCATAAAATAGAACTTATAAATAAATCAATAATTCTTTACAGTTAGGCTATTTACCCACTGATTGTGGAAGGTGAACATGTCGGAAAATGTAATCAATGATATTGTTGATTGGCTAGAAAGCCAATTACAACGAAATGAAGGCATTAAGATTGATACCATTGCTAATAAAAGTGGTTATTCTAAATGGCATTTACAAAGGATCTTTAAACAATTAAAAGGTTGCACTTTAGGTGAATATGTTCGTAAACGTCGATTACTCGAAGCAGCCAGGTTATTACGAGAAAATAAATTTTCTATTCTAGATATAGCCCTACAATACGGTTTTAGTTCGCAAGCAACTTTTACCCGCATTTTTAAAAAACATTTTAATACTACACCGGCTAAATTTCGCCAAAATGGGCAGTTACCCGACTTTAATCAATTTATGGACTAATCTAGAATTATTAATTTTTAGACTTTAGTTATTATATGCCAGTCTAAATGCTGGCTTTACCGCTGCTTGCCATAAAATTATGCTTGAATATATCTCTTTCCAGCAATAAATGCTAATAATTAAGAATCATTAATTTGATTCATGCTATTTCATTGACTAACCAATTTTCTAATTGTATAACCTGCTGATGAAAATTTGGATATTGAAACTGGATCTCAGCAATTAATTGCTTAATTGTCGCTGCTTAGTATTTTTTGCCAATCAACTTTTGACTAAAACGCTCTAATGGCGATGGATTTAAACTATCCGTATAAATTTTGCTAGTTGAAATTTTTCCTTTATCAATATCAAAATGAAGTTCAACTCCACCCCAGACAAATCAGGTTTCAAGTATATGACTAAAAGCTGGCGCGTGACCAAAATTCCACTCCCAGCTAGATTGTTCAGCATAAATGTCAAGAAAACCGGGTAAATCAGGCAAATTAGTTGGTGAAATTATTTCTGCCTTCACTACCTCATCATAATAGTTAAAAAAAATTGTTTGCTAAGGCGTTACAAATTGCCTGATGACTAATCAGAACATCAATTTCAGCTAAATTCATTACTCTAGAATGTACGCAGGTAATGCCTTTACTAATTAATTTCTTCGGATCCAGATTTAAATAACTGGCTAAACGGTTTAAATCGGTATTAATAAGTAAAGTGCTATGATGAAAACCGCGATCGTGTGTTTCAAAATAAGCTGATCCGGAAATTTTACGCTCACCATGGGCGGAATAATGGACAACTAGATCATTTCGACCTGAAACTTGAGCCTTTATCCAAACCTCAGCTAGTTCTGCAATAATAATTTGTGTCGAAATAAGTTTTATGATAGCCTAGGCTAGGCTAGGCTAGTTTACCCGCCATAAAGGTAACGCCATAAAGGTAAAAGAGGTGTTTCCCAAATCATGAAACACCGCGCACCACCACTACTGCGGCGACAAGCTAATTTGACTCCATCTTGGGCCATTTTACGTGTATTACACTCTTTCCATGGATTTTGTGCCCAACCAATAACAACAGTATTATTATTGCGCCAAAGAAACATAATCCGCTGCTTGACTGACATTTTGCGAAAAATAGCCTCTTCAACAGCTAAATTAAACCAGCGATCAAATGATTCAGAAATAAGAAGACGTATTGAAGCCATAAGAATTTTACCAGCCTATAGCTAGGCGACTTTAAAATGATTACAAGTAATTACTCTATATCAGTCAATTTATATTGGAAAAAACATATATTTTTGTAATCAAAAATAAGACGCTTAGCTATATTTGCCCCGCATCGATGATGACTTGTTGAATACTCTGTTTCTTGTGAAAAGTTGCATTATCCATCATGATTACACTGTTTTTAGGAAGTACTAGGATAAGGACTTGGGTGACCCATGCATAGAAAACATCGCTGTTAATATTGATATCAAATAATCCGATAGCAAACAGCGTTGTGCCCAATAAAGCGGCGATAACATTTTTTCTTCCTTTAGCTCCACAGTTCTTGAGACCAACACATCGTTGACCTTTCGGGGAATAGCCGTGAGTCCGCGGGGTATCGTGTGAAAAACCACTTTCATCAATAAAAACAATATGCTTGCCTTCTTTTTCATACTGTTGTTTTTTTGTTGAAACGTTTGTCGAGTGTTTTCGTCGGCTTTTGGATGACGTAAAGTTTTTTTATAGGTCAATCCCATTTTTTTAAGAGCTTGCCAAATGGCCTTCTGACAAACGCCAAAACGCTCTGCACGCTCTTTTTGGTAAGCATCTGGATATTGTTCAACATCTTTTATCAACTCGAATTTATCGATTTTTCGCTGACGCGTAGTCGATGCTTTTGACTCTATTTGATTAATTCAACGCGATACAGATGCAGAGCCAATCCGAAATTGCTTCGCTGTTTCTCGGATACTCAACCCTTCTTCTTCCATCGTAAATATCACTTTACGTCTAAAATCAATTGAATAGCTCATATAAATAATGTAATCAAAATTAAGTCGCTGAGCTATATTATAACTAAAAATGACACTTAAATACGGCGTGCCTGCCAGAAAACCTTGCGCCAGTGTATATATTGTTTAACGAAGAGCGAATAACACCTTTGCTAGTTGAGGCATGAATAAAAGTATTATCCGTATCATAAATACCAACATGTAGACCATTTTCACCTGAACCGGTTTTAAAAAAAACCAAATCGCCCGGCATAAGATCGTTAATATTAATACGGGTGCCATAAGTGGTTTTAGCTATTGTAGTGCGCGGTAATTGAATGGCAAAACGATCACTAAAAGTTCGATAAACAAAGCTTGAACAATCAACTCCACTTCATGCTAAACCACCATAACGATATGGCGTACCATACCATTGTGATAGTTGTTCTTTAAGTTGAGTGATGGTCATAATAGGATCAGAAAGTTGGCTTTTTAACGGCGGAGCTGTTCTGTTTACTGAAGAAGAACAGCCAATTAAAGTAAGGTAAAATAAAAAAGAAGGTGTTTAATTTTTATTAGCATAAAGCACCTTTATCGCTTAATAGGATAATTAAATAGACTTTAATCAGTGTTTAATAAAAAAAAGTTTTTATTAATCGGTAATCGCTATTTTTAAGCAATACACTGGCTATAAAAATAAGTATTCTGCTGAGTTTTTTAGCTTTATTTTCGCGTTACTTCAGGCCGAGAAATAATCCAAATACCAAGCAAAATAAATACTACACCGAAAAATTTAATCAATGTCGCCGATTCATTAAACCAAGGCAAAGTAACTGCGAATAAATAAACTAGTACATAGCTTAAACTAATCAGTGGATAAGCTTTACTTAATGCTAAAAATTTCAAGGCAAATAGCCAGCAAACCATCGAAAGCACATAGCCAATTAAACCGATAAAAATCAACCCAAACGCCGGGAGATTTTCAAGTAACCAATTAACATCCATACACTGATGAGTTAATTTAAACTCAGCTAATATAGTTACTCCAGCTTTTAAACAAAGCTGAGCTAAAGTGATCAATATTACACTACCGATACCCCAAAAGTCGCCTTTCATATATTTAATAAAACTATACCCAACATGATAATAAATACGCCGATCCAATGTTTGATACTGATCTTCTCTTCATAAATAAATTGTTCAATCAGTGTAACGATAACAAAGTTAATACTTAACATAGGATAAGCAATACTAAGCGGTAAAATTTGTAGTAATTTAAGCCAAAATAGCATGCCTAACGCAAGCAAAATAATCGCTATTACCAGCCATTTAATGGCTAAACTATTTTTTGCCGGCAAACCACTTTGCCAATATATCACCGCTTGCTTTTGGCAAACCTGTCCAATGCAAGTTAACAGGCTAACAATTATCAATAAGAAAAAATGTGTCATGGTTTTTGATAATAGGTCATTATTGCTATTCTTGTATTGCGAACTAGATGATCAGGCTTAGGAATATCATCAGGCAGCCTTTCATTTCTACGTAATAAAAGAACCACTGAAATTTGTACTTCTTTCCGAGACAAGCTAAGCCATTTAGCAAAATTTCCTTGTTTGATTAAGCGAAATTGGCTATCGGGATAATTTAAGCCGTATCTTAATTCACCTGATCTTTCATATAAATAAATATCACCTTGATGTAATTCCCATGCCAAAGCTGCGCCTAATCCAACATTATCGGCTAGCACAAACTTACTTTCTTCCAACAAAGATATATTTTGCCGAATTAATTGCTGCGGTAACTTAGAATCAATAGTATCTTGCGGTAATGCATAGCTTATTGATAAGCTCAAAGCTAAAGAACATGCCGCGCCCCACAGCCAATACCTGGCATTCGATATCAGACTAAAATAGCCAATAATCAGCCAAATGCAAAAAACCGTTATACCTAATGCCAGTTTTGGGCACTCCAACGGGGTATATAAAGGATGCTCAACAAATAACCCCATAATAATCAAAGTAATAATTGCCAATATGGCAAAAGCGATATTGGTAAAACCGTTAAATTTAATGGTTGTTAAATTGCGATTTTTAACACAATCAACCGAATATTTTGCCATCATTAATGCAAGCGGTGCCATCACCGGCAACATATAAGTAAGTAATTTACCCTTAGCGATACTAAAAAATACAAAAGGGACAATAAACCAACAAAGCAGAAAAAACATCTCCGGTTTGATTTTTCGTTCCCGCCAACTTTTTAATAATGTACCAGGTAAAAGCCCTAACCAAGGTATTACACCAAGTAAAATAATGGGAATATAAAACCAAATAGGCGCTTTATGTTGGGCATCCTCCGATGAGAAGCGCTGAATATGTTCTACCCAGAAAAAATAATGCCAATAATCCGGTTCATATTGATTGACAGCTAATGCCCAAGGAAGGTTTATTAATGCCGCACTGATGATGGCTATGCCACCAAATTTGAGCATCTCAGTAAAACGTTTTTGATACAACATAATTGGGATCATGACAATAACCGGGATAGCTAAGGCTAAAAAACCCTTGGTCATAAATGCCATACCACAGGTCAGCCCCATAACTGCCCAGGCAAGTAACTTTGCAACAATCGTTGATGCTTTTAATAACCAAAAACAACATAGCATACAAGCAGTAAGCCACATGGTAAGCATCGGATCGAGTACGCTATAGGTGCCAACCGCAAAAACCAAAAACATCGAAAAATACATCAAAGTAGCAACAAACGCGACATTTCGATTACGCCAGATTACCATCGCTGACCAGTAAATTAAGCCAGCGCTGATCATAGTTGCAAACACAGCACCAAAACGAACAGCAAAATTGGTATCACCAAATATCATTTGACTGATATTATTTATCCAATATCCGGCCACTGGCTTTTCAAAATAGCGAATATTAAGCAAGTAAGGCACAATCCAATCACCTTTTTGCAACATTTCTCGGCTAATTTCTGCGTAACGCGTTTCATCTGGCTGCCACAACAGTCGGCCATTTAACGGTACTAAATAGGTAAAAATAAAAAAAAGTGCTAATAAAAAAGCACCTGTTTTTTGTAACTGTTTAGTTAACATCAAGCGCTATACCTCGTGTTGACACCCTAGCCAACCCTCACGACTTCGAAAAGATGAACCAATAATTTTTCCGTGTGGTAAAGAATTAATATCATTAGGTATTAATTCACGCAACGGACAAAATATCATTTGTTCTGCAATCATTCTCGCTAGTAAGCTATTAAATTGCATCGATTTAGACATACCTTCTACTTCAGTATGAATAGTATAAACAGGCGTTCCTGCATCTTCCTGCATCGCGTTAATAATAAAATCATTAAAGTTTTCATCTTTAACCAAAGTGCCAACAACTTCATCATAAGTCGGTAGTGTTACTGGAATTTGTACAGTACCAATCGAACCATCCGCTAGAATAGGACGAAAAGGATGGGTACCACGGCAATCACTATTATAGTCAAATTTAAAATTTTCTTTCGCCGTTAATACACGTTCATCGGCCCGCCAACCAGCCACAGCTGAACATTTCACGGTAGCGCTCGTTGCGGCTTTAAGCGCATCCACGCCTAATTTAATTTGTTCGACTAATTTGGTTCTTGGCCATTTACCTACATTAGCCTGCCAGCCTTGATGATCCCATGCATGTAGCCCAACTTCATGACCTGCATCCAATGTTTGTTTCATTAAGTAACCTAGATCATCGGCTATTTTTTTGCCTGACCAGGCTGTACCGGCTAATAAAATATCCCAACCATAGAGTGATGTCGCATTCGATCTTAACATTTTCCATAAAAATTTAGGTCGAAACAGGCGCCATAAATGTCGCCCCATGTTATCTGGACCGACACTGAAAAAAAAACTGGCTCGAATTTGATATTTAGCGAGCACTTTAAGTAACTGTGGGACACCTTCTTTGGTACCTTGATAGGTATCCACATCAATTCTTAAGCCAATTTTCTTCATTATTTTTACCTAATTCTTCCGTCGCAGCTTGCAAAAAGAAATCTAAAGTTTCATCAATAGTCTGTTTCATATCAACAGTTGGCTCCCAATCCAGCAAGCGCCGCGCATTTTCAATACTCGGTCTACGGTGCTCAACATCTTGATATCCTTTACCATAATAACTACTACTTTCAATCTTTTTAAGACCAGCAAATGGAGGAAAGTGTTTACGTAACGGATGTCTTTTAAAACTGTCAAGTAGCATATCAGCTAATTGAGCAATGCTTGCTTCATTGGTCGGATTACCAATATTAATAATTTGACCATCGCATTTTTCATCCTTATTTTCAATAATACGAAATAATGCTTCAATAGCATCTTTAATATCGGTGAAACAACGCTTCTGAGCGCCGCCATCAACTAATTTTATCGGTGAACCTTCGACCAAATTTAAAATTAATTGGGTAATCGCTCGTGAACTACCAATACGGGCAGAATGTAAACTGTCGAGACGTGGGCCCATCCAATTAAACGGTCTAAATAGAGTGAATTTCAACCCTTCTTTAACACCATATGCCCAAATAACGCGATCTAATAACTGTTTAGAAACAGAATAAATCCAACGTTGTTTGTTAATTGGTCCGAGAATTAAACGGGAAGTATCTTCATCAAATTCTTTATCATCACACATCCCGTAAACTTCAGAAGTTGATGGGAAAATAATACGTTTATTATATTTTACACAATAACGCACTATCTTTAAATTTTCTTCAAAATCTAACTCGAAAACTTTTAATGGATTGCGAATATATTCAATCGGTGTTGCAATAGCAACCAGTGGTAAAATGATGTCACATTTTTTAATATGATATTCAATCCACTCAGTATGAATACTGATATCGCCTTCAACAAAATGAAAACGCTGATCATCACCAAAACGGTGATCATTAATAAAACGGGCAACAGCAGAAGAACTAATATCCAAACCATAGATATCATAGTGACCATCTGCTAATAAACGTTCGGTTAAGTGATTACCAATAAAACCATTTACACCCAAGATCAAAACACGCTTACGGCGTTTTACCTGGGTCGTCGGTCTAGCACCAACTCGCACGCCATTGACGATTCCCATTTCAGCCGCTAACCGCGATCCTTCAACGTATAATCCAGCTCCACTCTGCCCGGTCAGAATTTCAAGCACACCTTGGCCACAAGCTATTTGCAATGGTTCGGTAGAAATGATTGTACCTGGTAATTTATCGTGTGATTTTTCTAGCACACGGGCACGCCAGACAATCATTTTACTATCAGCCAAATAAGTAAATGCACCTGGATATGGCTCGGTTACCGCTCGTACTAAGTTATTCACTTCGGTAGCAGATTTAGACCAATCAATTAAACCATCTTGAGCGCTACGACGGCCAAAATAGGTTGCCTTACTTTCATCTTGGGGTATTGCTAAATAATCACCTATTTTAATTAATGGTAATGTATCAGCCAAAAGCTGTTCAGCCGCGTGACGAATTTTCTCATGTAACACTAATGCGGTATCTGTTGCATCAATAGAGATTTTTTTCTGTCCAACAATATCACCCGCATCCGACTTGGCTATCATCTTATGTAATGTGACACCCGTTTCTGTTTCACCATGCAAAATAGCCCAATTGATCGGCACACGACCACGATATTTGGGCAATAAAGAACCATGCAAGTTAAAAGCACCTTTAGGGGCTAACGCCAATAACTCTTGACTAAGCATGTGGCGATAGTAAAAAGAGAAAATAACATCCGGTTGCATTTTCTCAATACGCTCAATCAAAAGTGAATGATTGACATTTTCTGGCGCAAATACAAATAAGCCCATCTCAGCTCCCAAGCGCGCAACTGAGGAAAAGAAATGATTCTCTTTAGGATCATCTGTATGTGTAAAAACAGCCTGAATTTCAAAGCCCGCCTCCTGTAGCGCCTTTAATCCCACACAACCAATATCATGGTAAGCAAAAACAATAGCTTTCATTATTTTTTTTCCTGATTTTCGTCAGTATCTAGATGAACACCAACTATCTTTTGAATAAAGTAACGGGGTCGGGCACGAACATCATTGTACATTCTGCCAATATATTCACCGAGTAGTCCCATGGCAATAAATTGCGCGCCAATAAATATGAATAGAATAGCAAACAGCGTAAAAACACCCTCTGCAGCCCACATTGCACCAAAAATAAGACGCAAAATAATTAACAGAACCGCCAGTAAAAATCCACTTGCCGCAATAAAACTACCAACTACACTCAACAAACGTAATGGAGTAGTAGTTAAACAAGTGAGTAAATCAAACATTAAATTTACTAGCTTCATCAAACTATATTTTGAATCACCAAACTCACGTTCTGCATGGGCAACATCAATTTCGATCGTTCTTTTAGCAAACGTATTTGCTAAAATGGGAATAAATGTACTGCGTTCATGACACTGTAGCATCGCATTAATAATATTACGCCGATAAGCACGCAACATGCAGCCATAATCGCCCATGGTGCGCCCAGTTGCTTTGGTGATCATGGCATTAATGATTTTTGACGCTGTTTTACGAAACCAAGAATCTTGCCGATTCATCCGTCTGGTCCCGACTACGTCATAGCCTTCTTCCCCTACCTGTACAAGATGTGGAATTTCTTCAGGCGGGTTTTGTAAATCAGCATCCAAGGTGATCACAAGATCACCGGTTGCCTGTTTAAAACCAGCCATAATGGCAGAATGTTGCCCATAGTTACGATTTAAAATCACTGCGATAACGTGATTTTCCGGATTTTCAGCAGCATCCATCAGCAATCTAGCTGAATTATCAGCACTACCATCATCAACTAAAATTAATTCATATACCTGTTTCAATCTCTGACAAGCAGCCAATGTTCTTTCCAATAACTGGGGTAAGCTTTGCTCTTCGTTATAAATAGGGATAACGATAGAAACTTTTTTTATTTCTTCAAAATCATTTTGAAAAGACACTATCTCGGCTCCAAAAAAATTTCATTAATAGCAGCAACAACGCGATCAACATCTTGAGCACGCATGCTAGGGAATAGTGGCAATGAACATAAAGTCTTCGAGTTCCATTCAGAATTAGGTAGAGAAAGCGATGGATAATGTTCTCTATAATATTTTTGCGTATGAGCCGCTCGGAAATGTAGACCAGTAGCAATATTCTTGTCTTTTAAGCGTTCCATAAAACTATCACGGTCAATACCACAGACAGGTTTATCGACTCGAACCATAAACAGATGATTGGCATGTAAATGGGGATAATCGGGTACATCCAACATTTTTAATGGCAGATTGGCAAGCGCTTGTCGATAATAAGCAACAAGCTCTGCACGACGTTTATTTATCTGTGTTAACTTTGTTAATTGAACAACAGCAATTGCCGCATGAATATCAGAGAGATTATATTTAAATCCAAGTTCAACAACCTCAGCCTGTGGTTTACGACCTTGTATTTGTCGATCGAAGGCATCTACACCTAAACCATGAAATTTTAAACATCGCAGACGTGTGGCCAAAGCATCATCATCGGTAGCGACTAAACCGCCTTCGGCACAAGTGATATTTTTAAGCGCATGAAATGAAAAAATGGCGGTGCCCTGTTGACCAATCCATTCACTTTGATACTGAGTACCTACAGCATGAGCCGCATCCTCGATCAATGCGATATTGTTTCTTTGTGCAATCTCACGTAACGCGTCAAGATCGCATGGCGCCCCGGCGTAATGTACCGGAATAATCGCTTTTGTCTTAGGGGTAATCGCCTTCTCAACGACATCAGGCTGAATCATTAAAGTGTCACGATCTACATCAATCATGACTGAATGTGCCCCTAACAAGGTGATCATATTAATGGTTGAAACCCATGTTAATGAGGGGGTAATAACTTCATCTCCAGGACCAATTCCTAAGGCCGTAAGCGTTATATGCATACCTGCTGTTGCAGAACAAAAAGCAATTGCATGCCGACAACCAAATTTATGGCGAAAGTCTTCTTCGAGTTGATGATTTTGCGGCCCGGTGGTTATCCAACCAGAACGTAATACATTTTCTACCGCCCGGATCTCTTCTTCACCTATTGCTGGTCGAGAAAAAGGAAGAAAATCATTCATGAGATTAACCTACTAGGAATTCATCTAATATTTTTTAGAGTCAGTTGTATATAATATCATAAAATAGCTTAACTACACATCAACATGACAATAACTTTCCAAT
>NZ_CACTIE010000098.1 GCF_902713415.1 Arsenophonus endosymbiont of Bemisia tabaci Q2 | reverse complement strand
CTATATCAGTAAATTTATATTGGATAAAAACATATATTTTGTAATCAAGATTAAGACGCTTAGCTATACTTAGGCATTCTCAAAAAAAATCTTATAAGATAGGATTAATTATTAGTATTTATTTTTTAACTAAAATCGCATTAGATATCGAGGTGTATTATTTTTACCCGGGTAGCCAATTTCTGTCGTAATTTATTGATACAAGAAGAAAAGAATAATCGAAGTAAACAGAAATCTTATGATAGTTCTGCGACTGACACTAGGTCCAAAACTAAGGTAAAAGCTTTATAGCTAACTGTCTTAATCTTGATTACAAAAATATATGTTTTTCTCCAATATAAATTTACTGATATAGAGTAATTACTTGTAATCATTTTAAAGTCGCCTAGCTATACTAACAAAAAGATATCGGAGTAAAAAAATCATTAAAAGTGCTCAATTAGCAGATAAACAGACGACACCCGATTCTGCTATAAATACTTCAATATCCATAGTTCGGTGCGATAAGCATCCTATTTCGCGAAGAGACATCAGTGACAATGCACTGAAAGTGCTTTATCGTCTAAATAATGCTGGCTATGAAGCCTATCTGGTCGGTGGTAGCGTCAGAGATTTACTATTAAAAACCTAAAGACTTCAACGTTACTACAAATGCAACACCTGAACAAATTCGCAAATTATTTCGTAATTGTCGTCTAGTCGGACGCCGTTTTCGTTTAGCGCATATCATGTTTGGTTATGAAATCATCGAAGTTGCTACTTTTCGTGGTTATCATGAGCAAACTGATACTAATAATAAGGATATGGCTCACCAGGCACAAAGTGTTATGTTACTGCGAGATATAGCTGGGCGACTTTAAAATGATTACAAGTAATTACTCTATATCATTAAATTTATATTGGAAAAAATATATATTTTGTAATCAAAATTAAGTCGCTTAATTATAATATTTTTGGTAACATTGAAGACGATGCCATTCGTCGCGACTTTACCATCAATAGTCTATATTACCGAATTAACGATTTTACCCTACGCGATTATGTTGGTGGATTTGAGGATCTAAAAAATGACACTATTCGCCTAATAGGTGATCCAAAAATCCGTTATCGAGAAGATCCCGTTAGGATGGGACGCGCTATTCGGTTTGCCTGGAAACTGAATATGCAAATTGATGTTCAAACTGCCAAGCCTATTCCACAACTGGCATTTTTATTAAAAGACATTCCATCTGCAGGTCTATTTGAAGAGTCGCTCAAATTACTTCAGACTGGTCAAGGTTATCAAACCTATCAACAATTAAGGCGTTATAGTCTCTTTCAATCATTGTTTCCGTTAGTTGAACGACACTTCACCGCCAATGATAATTCACCGATGGAACTTATCATTAATCAGGTTTTGCAAGATACTGATTATCGAATAAAAAATAATAAACGAGTTAATCCTGCATTCTTATTTGCTACCATGTTATGGTATCCACTGGTAAAACATGGCGAAAGGCTTTCTCAGGAAAGTGGCTTACCCTATTACGAAGCCTTTGCGATCGCAATGAATGATATCCTCGATGAACAATGCCGTTCTATCGCTATCCCTAAACGGCTTACTTCAAAAATGCGCGATATCTTGCAGCTACAATTGCGACTACCACGGCGCCAAGGGAAAAAAGCAGATAAGCTACTTGAACATCCAAAATTTCGCGCAGCGTTTGATCTCCTGGAGCTACGCGCCAACGTGAAACAACGACGTGAATTAGAAGAACTGGCTCATTGGTGGGCTGAGTTTCAACAAGCCAATAATAACCTACAGCATGAAATGATCTCAGAGCTAGGAAGTATCCCGACTCATCGTCGTAACTGGACAAGTCGTCGAAATCACACTAACCGTAAGCCAATAAAAAACAACAGAGTTAATTAAATATGCAACGTGTTTATATCGCCATTGGCAGCAATCTAGATGACCCCTTACAACAAGTACAAAGTGCCATTAGAGAATTGCAGCAATTACCGAATACCAAACCAATTGCCGTTTCTTCTTTCTATCGCTCTAAACCGATGGGGCCACAAGATCAGCCTGATTATCTCAATGCCGTTATCGCGTTAGATACTGAGTTATTGCCCGAAACCCTGCTTAAACATACTCAATCGATTGAATTAATGCATGCTAGAGTGCGTAAAGCCGATCGTTGGGGACCAAGAACTCTCGATTTGGATATTATGTTATATGGCCAACAGGTTATTCAGACAACGCATTTAACTATCCCTCATTATGGCCTTAAAGAACGAGAATTTGTGCTTTATCCCTTAGCAGAAATTGCCCCTCAGCTACGCATTCCGGATGATGAATTACTCAGTGATAGATTGCAGCAGGTTGCTAAAAATGAGCTGACTTTATGGTAACTTAGCTAATCATTCAATTGGCTATGGGCAAGCTATATATCGATCGTAATATTTAATAATAAAATTTCATTAATAATAAAATTGTTACCGTAAATTAAATACTGCATAACTTAAAAAATAAACTTCCATTTTAAAATGGAACACGATTAGTAGCCATAGGTAATAAAATATTAGTTGTTTAGAAATAATATTGTCAGAAAAAATAAATAGGTAACTAAAATGAGATTTATAGCTAGGCGACTTTAAAATGATTACAAGTAATTACTCTATATCAGTAAATTTATATTGGAGAAAAACATATATTTTTGTAATCAAAATTAAGACGCTTAGCTATAAATGAAAAAATTTTCAAAAAATGATTATTATCTGGTAACAGAAAAGGCATTAATGGTTGCGATTATACTATGCCGTTATTAAAAAAGAATTGGAGTTAACTTATGTTGGTGTAACAATTTTAAATACTCACCAGCTAACAGTAAAAAAATTAACAGCATAAAAATAAAAAACAGATAATTTTTAAAATAAAACCAATAATCGACGTTTATAAACGTTTTACAGTTAAAAAATTAAATTCAAATTATAATAAAAAACAAATTACTATAGAAAATAGATAAACTACTATAGGTTCCGACACCTTAAAATTAAACTGAATTTTTTATTATTTTTATTTACTCCTGCCACACGACTCACCATCATAAACTTTTACCATTATCTATAAAATTAACCAACATTATCAGAAAAAAACCATGAGAGCAACATAAAGATAATGCAGCGAAAGCGCTAAAAATAGCGAAATTCCTTATATATTTATGCCAGTATGCAGCACTAGTAATTACGTTTTTAATCCTTGTCCTTTTTCAATTAAGTACCAAGTTATGGCATATAAGATAACAATGAAAATCACTAATACGGATAAGGTAATAGATAATTTAACATCGCTAATGCCAAGAAATCCATAATGTAACCCGCTGATCATATAGACAATCGGATTAAGCTTAGATAGCATTTGCCAAAATTCAGGCAAAAGTGACAAAGAATAAAAAACACCGCCTAAATACGTTAATGGTGTTAAGACAAAGGTAGGAATAATACTAATATCATCGAATGTCTTGGCAAATATCGCGTTCACCAATCCAGCTAATGAGAATAAAATTGCTGTCATTAATACAGTAATAATTACTACCCACAATGAATAAATATGTAATGGGACAAAAAAGAGCGAAACCAGCGTGACAAAAAGACCAACCAATACCCCTCTAGCAACCCCACCGCCAACAAAACCAATTATCACAATATAGGTAGGAACTGGTGCAATCAGCAATTCTTCAATGCTTTTTTGGAACTTTGCACCAAAAAAAGAAGAGCAAACATTAGCATAAGCGTTAGTGATCACCGACATCATAATCAAGCCAGGAACAATAAACTGCATGTAATTCACGCCATTCATATTGCCAATTCTTGAACCAATTAAACTACCAAAGATAATAAAATAGAGTGACATAGTGATCACTGGTGGTAGTAAAGTTTGTACCCAAATACGCGCAAAACGTGTTATTTCTTTGATCCAGATGGTTTTCATCGCTACCCAGTAGAGCTGAGTCATCTATTTTCCCCTTGCTTTATCGATAGTGGATGCTGTTTATTGATTAAACCAACAAATAATTCCTCCAAACGATTTACCTTATTACGCATACTGGTTATCTGTATTCCTTGCTCAGAAAATTGGCTAAATAAACTATTCAGGCCTTGATCTCGAAATACATCGACTTCTAGTGTTGAAGTATCCACCAGCCTGAATTTATAACCATCTAATGTAGGAATAGCACTCTTTGGCGCCAAATCAAAAATAAACGTCTCTGACTCCAACTGATTGAGTAGTTTTTTCATACTGGTATTCTCAATCAATTCTCCATATTGAATAATACCAATATTACGACATAACATTTCCGCTTCTTCCAGATAATGGGTCGTTAAAATAATGGTGGTGCCTTGCGCATTTAAAGTCTTTAAAAAACTCCACATTGAACGGCGCAGCTCAATATCGACCCCTGCGGTTGGCTCATCCAAAATTAATAACTTTGGTTGATGCATTAATGCGCGAGCAATCATTAAACGCCGTTTCATGCCACCGGAGAGATCTTGCGCAGGCTCATTACGTTTATTCCACAAAGCCAGTTGAAAAAGATACATTTCTGCCCGAGACAAGGCTAAGGAACGCGGAACGCCATAATAACCTGCTTGATTCAGCACTATCTGTAATACCGTTTCAAACGGATTAAAATTAAACTCTTGTGGCACTAGTCCCAATTGACGCTTAACATTCACCACGTCTTTATCGAGATCATAACCAAAGACTCTCACTTTACCGCTCGTTTTATTGACTAATGAACTGATAATACCAATTGTCGTTGACTTACCCGCGCCATTAGGTCCTAATAAGGCATAAAAATCATCTACCTCAACTTGTAAATCAATACCAGTTAATGCTTTCACTCCACCAGGATAGGTTTTTGTAAGCTGAAGCAGTTCTAAAGCATAAGTCATAAAAAAACCTTTCTTATCTATTTTTATTTTATTCCATACATGATAATAAATCACACCATTAGCAATCTTTTTCAATTAAACTATAACTAACAGCTAGTAAATATTAAAAAATAAATTGATCTTGTATATGATTATTATCGCAGTTAAACATAACTAATCCATGTGAATTATGATGGAAAAAATTAAACAACTGTTTGAAAACAATCTACAGTGGTCAGAATCGGTAACTAAAGAAAATCCCTCTTTTTTAAAGAATTAGCAAAATTTCAAAATCCACATTTTCTGTGGATAGGCTGCTCTGACAGCCGAGTTCCGGCCGAAAAATTAATTAAAGCAGCACCAGGCGATCTATTTTTCCATCGCAATGTCGCTAATTTGGTGATACATACTGATTTAAATTGCCTATCTGTTATCCAATATGCTGTTGACGTACTAAAAGTTGAACACATTATCGTTTGTGGTCACTATGGTTGTGTTGGTATTGAAGCTGCAATTGATAATAGTGAACAGGGCCTAATTAATAACTGGCTACTGCATGTGCGTGATATCTTGTTTAAACATAGCTCAATTTTAGGTGAACTGGCTCCGCAAGAACGGGCAAATCGTTTATGTGAACTCAATGTCATCAAGCAAGTTTATAATCTTGATCATTCAACAATAATACAATCTGCCTGGCTACGCAACCAAAACGTCATCATTCATTGCTGGGTCTACGGTATAAATCATGGCAGACTCAATGATCTTAATGTGACGGCTAATAGCCTTGAACAACTTGAACTCACTTATCGACAAGCTATTGCTAAATTAAACAAGCAAAAATAAACACCGCAAAAAATCGAACCTTAGTTCGATTTTTTCAGTCAATAAATAACACTACTGTTTAATCGTCTAGTAAAATAACATGCCCGATATAAGGTAAATGTCGATATTGCTGCGCATAGTCGATACCATAACCAACAACAAATTCATCTTGAATAGCATAACCAGTCCATTCAACAGGAACCTCTGTTTCACGTCGAGAAGGTTTGTCTAATAACGTACAAATAGCGACAGATTTAGGACTACGTAATTCTAGAATTTCACGGACTTTTTTGAGTGTATTACCAGAATCAATAATATCTTCAACAATCAGAACATGCTTGCCGCGAATATCTTCATCCAGATCCTTAATAATTTTCACATCGCGAGTTGAAGTCATCCCATTGCCATAACTTGATACCGTCATAAAATCGACTTCATGCGGGATATCAATTTTACGACATAAATCAGCCATAAAAATAAAAGAGCCTTTCAAAAGACCAACCAACACCAACTCATCTTGCAATGATTTATAATGTTTAACAATCTCTTTTGCCATCTCATCAATACGTTGTTTAACATCCGCTTCTGAGATCATGACTTCTACAATTTGTTTCATAACTTTAGGCATTCATGGAAGTAAAAACCGTACATTCTAACATAAGGACAATAAAGATGCGATAAAATGCCCTTACTCAATATTGATTAACAACATAAATAAAATAGTTAATATCTTAGCTAACCGAGAAACTGACCATCATGCCGGTATCTTCATGCTCTAACAAATGACAATGTGCCATATAAGGATGTGCCTGGGTTGCTACATGATCAAATTTTATTAGCACCTCACTGATATCGCCATCAATTCGTACAGTATCTTTTTCCACCCTTGTCGGTGAGGAGCCACAGCTTGACCATTCTCGCTAAGGATCCGAAATTGGGTTCGATGAATATCAAAAGAATGTAAAATCATGTCACCACGACCGGAAATGACCCAGCGTTTATATTGACCTTTAACGACATTAAATTCCAATTCATGCTTTGAAAAAGGTCGGCCATTAATACTGTTGGGATGCTGAAAATCGAAGGGTTGATTCATGACTTTGCCTTGGTGATGACTATTATGCATAGGACGATCGCCGTTGCTATTCATCATATAGATAAGCGACTTAATTTTGATTATACCATATTGAGTACAAACAAAATATCTGTGTCGCATCCGAGCGCTCTTTTTTTGTATTTAGCTTGTGCCGATTTATGTTCAATTGGATTAAGATCTGGCGAATAGGTAGACAAATATTTCACCATATGCCCTGCATCGATGATGACTTGTTGAATACTCTGTTTCTTGTGAAAAGTTGCATTATCCATCATGATTACACTGTTTTTAGGAAGTACTGGGATAAGGACTTGG
>NZ_CACTIE010000097.1 GCF_902713415.1 Arsenophonus endosymbiont of Bemisia tabaci Q2 | reverse complement strand
TCAACCCTTCTTCTTCCATCGTAAATATCACTTTACGTCTAAAATCAATTGAATAGCTCATATAAATAATGTCATCAAAATTAAGTCGCTTAGCTATAGCTTTTTTGTTGATGGTAAGGAAGCGTCCGCTCGTTATGCAGAGCAAGCAGCGCAAGATGGTTGTATTGTCATTGATAGTAGTGGTTTATTTGCGCTGGAGCCAGATATTCCATTAGTGGTGCCGAGTGTTAATCCCCATCTCTTGGCTAATTATCGTAACCGTAATATTATTGCCGTTGCTGATAGCTATGTCAGTCAATTGTTAGTCGCCGTTAAACTGCTCATTAATGTTGCCGGCATTCATCGTTTAATTTTAACCAATCTGTTTTCAGTTTCGGTATATGGAAAAAGTGCAGTAGATGAATTGGCGGGTCAAAGTGCCCGATTATTAAAGGGTTTACCCGTTGATAATGAAAGTTTGATTAAGCAGCTAGCATTTAATCTATTACCATTATTAAGTGATGATGACCACAGGAGCGCAGTTTAGTTAATCAAGTGCGTAAAATTTTACAAAATGATGGGTTATCCATTATTGTCAGTTGCTTACAAGCACCGGTTTTTTATCGCAATGCACAAGTGGTTCATGTGGAAATATTACGTCCAATGACTGTACAAGAATCCTGGCAAGAAATTGCTCAATTTGATGATATTGAGCTAGTTTGCGAAGATGATTTTCCAACTCAAGTAACCGATGCTTCAGGTAGTGATCGATTAAGTATTGGTTGTATGCCTAACGATGATGGTGCACCTAAGATATTACAGTTTTGGTCGGTTGCCGATAATACCCAATTTGGTGGTGCTCGAATGTTAATAGAAACTGCGGAGCGATTAATGCAGGAGCAATATTATTAATGTTGGAGAAGCAACCCCATTTGTCGATGGCTAAAATTGCGTTAGGCATTGAGTATGATGGTAGCCATTATTATGGCTGGCAGCGTCAACAACAGGTAAAAAGTATTCAAGCTTGTTTCGAGTTCGCGCTAACAAAAGTTGCCAATGAATCTATCCACGTTTATTGTGCCGGGCGCACTGATGCAGGTGTGCATGCGACTGGTCAGGTTATCCATTTTGAAACATCTGCCATACGTAAAGATTCTGCCTGGACGATGGGGGTTAATAGTTACTTACCATCCGACATTGCAGTACAGTGGTGCAAAATTGTTGAGCCAGATTTTCATGCTCGTTTTTCTGCCACCGCGCGTCGATATCGTTATATTATTTTCAATCATCAACTTAGACCTGCGATATTAGCCGCAGGCGTAACGCATTACCATGCCCCCTTAGATGCGGAAAAAATGCATCTTGCCGCTCAGGCATTGGTTGGGGAGCAGGATTTTACTTCATTCAGGGCTATTCAATGTCAATCTAAATCACCTTGGCGTAATATAAAGCATGTTCATGTCAACCGTTATGGTGACTATATTGTGGTTGACATTAAAGCTAATGCCTTTCTTCATCATATGGTACGCAATATTGTTGGTAGTTTGCTAGCAGTAGGGTGTGGTGATCAGGATATTAGTTGGGTAGCAGAGCTTTTAGCATTGAAAGATAGAACAAAAGCGGCGGCGACTGCAAAAGCAGAGGGGCTCTATTTAGTTGCTGTCGATTATCCAGCAAAATATAAATTACCTACAACGATCGTAGGACCACTTTTTTTACCAGAATAATGAATTTAATTTTGCGTTTAATTAGACAGCGCTGAAGCTGTCAACTGTTGGATTTTTTATGGAATTTATTACTTTTATTATTAATTTTATTATACACATCGATCTTCATTTAGCTGAGCTGGTTGCTGAATATGGCATTTGGCTATATGCCATTCTATTTTTGATAGTATTTTGTGAAACTGGATTAATTGTTACGCCTTTTTTACCGGGTGACTCCCTATTATTTGTTGCTGGGGCATTAACGGCACTGGAGAGCAATGATCTTAATGTTCATTAAATGCTAGTATTAATAATTATTGCAGCAATTATTGGTGATGCGGTTAATTATACTATTGGTCGTTTATTCGGCGAGCGTCTATTTAGCAATCTTAATTCAAAAATTTTTGACGGGTTTATTTGGAAAAAACAAACCAATTTTATGAAAACATGGTGGTAAAGCGATTATTTTAGCTAGATTTATACCTATCATTAGAACGTTTGCTCCATTTGTCGCAGGGATGGGAAAAATGTCATATCGGCGTTTTGCTTTTTATAATGTGGCCGGGGCTTTAATATGGGTTCTATTATTTACTTACGCGGGTTACTTTTTTGGTGATTTGCCAATTGTTCAGCAGAATTTAAAATTATTAATTGTGGCAATTATTTTAATTTCTATTCTTTCGGGTATTATTGAGATTTGACGTTATCGTCGATCATCAATAAAAGAAAAACAGGTTGTTAAACAAAAAATAGATAGTCATTAGCAGGTTTGATCAGTTTTTTATCCACTATGCTTTGTCATTGTGGTTTAATGATTAACATAATAATGAGACTGATAATGTAATTTCAGACAGAAAGGCCTATTAATGAGCTGGATTGAAAAGATTCTTAATAAAAGCAATATTAGCCAGACCCGTAAAGCGAGTATCCCTGAAGGGGTTTGGACAAAATGTGATAGCTGCGGGAAAGTACTCTATCGCGCTGAATTAGAAAGTAATTTAGCCGTATGCCCAAAATGTGATCATCATATGCGTATTTCGGCCCGTCAACGTCTGGCCTCTTTTCTTGATGAAGGAACCACGGCTGAATTAGGTAGTGAATTAGAGCCGAAAGATATTTTAAAATTTCGTGATTCCAAGAAATATAAAGATCGCATATCAGCAGCACAAAAAGCGACACATGAAAAAGATGCTTTAATCATGATGAAAGGCTCGCTTAAAGCTATGCCGGTCATTGTAGCCGCTTTTGAATTTGCTTTTATGGGCGGCTCAATGGCTTCAGTTGTTGGTGCACGTTTTGTGCGTGCGGTAGAGCAAGCACTGGAAGATAATTGTCCGTTAGTTTGTTTTTCTGCCAGTGGCGGTGCTCGCATGCAAGAAGCATTAATGTCCTTGATGCAAATGGCAAAGACCAGTGCGGCACTGGCGAAGATGCAGGAACGAGGACTTCCCTATATCTCAGTACTTACCGATCCAACTATGGGCGGTGTATCAGCAAGTTTAGCCATGTTAGGCGATATTAATGTTGCCGAACCTAAAGCGTTAATCGGCTTTGCTGGTCCTCGGGTTATTGAGCAAACGGTTCGTGAAAAATTACCACCAGGTTTTCAGCGCAGTGAATTTCTGATTGAAAAAGGTGCGATTGATATGATTGTCAGACGGCCTGAAATGAGGGATAAATTAGCCGAAATACTGGCAATGCTCACTCATCAAACCGTTCAAGATGCAAGTCAAATTGATGTTATTAACTTAGTCGACGATGAACTGGAGCAACCCTATCGTGAGAAACCTGAAATTGACAACAAATCAGATCAAAAATGAGAAGATATATGAACCCTTAATGATACCAGGGGTAACCTCTTCTTTAGCTGCCTGGTTAACTTATTTAACCCAGCAGCATAGCAAAATTATCGATATGGGGCTTGAGCGGGTTGGGGTCGTCGCTCGACAGCTGGATCTTTTATATCCCGCGCCGAAAGTCGTTACTGTTGCTGGCACTAATGGTAAAGGAACGACTTGCCATACATTGGAATCGATTTTAATCGAAGCAGGATTAAAAGTCGGCGTTTATAGTTCTCCTCACCTGTTAGATTATACTGAGCGTGTTAGGATCCAGGGTAAAATGTTAGCTGAAGCTGAATTTTGTCGGGTTTTTGCCGATATTGAATCGAAACGCGGCACAACAACGCTGACCTATTTTGAATATGGCACCTTAGCTGCTTTACAGTTATTTAAACAAGCTAAACTTGATGTGGTTATTTTAGAAGTTGGTTTGGGTGGTCGGTTAGATGCAACCAATATCGTCGATGCGGATATTGCTGCCATCACTAGCATTGCATTGGATCACATTGACTGGCTTGGTGCTGATCGTGAACAGATTGGTTACGAAAAAGCCGGTATTTTTCGCTCAGGGCGCTATGTGGTTTTGGGTGAACCGGATATGCCGCAGTCGATTAATCAAGTGGCTCAAACCTTAGGAGCAAAGTTATTTCGTTGTGGGGTAGATTGGCAATTTGAGCTACAAAATAATCATTGGCATTGGCGATCCCATGATCACGATTTTAACCAGTTACCTGTGCCAAATGTCCCACTGGCCAATGCTGCAACCGCATTAGGAATTATTGATTGTTTAATCAAACAGGGTGATGCTATTGGGCAGGCGATATCATTGTCTGCTATTCAGCAGGGATTGATTAAGGCGAAATTACCAGGACGTTTTCAAATTATCTGCGAGCAACCTTGTGTAATTTTAGATGTTGCGCACAATCCCCATGCGGCAGCTTATTTAGCCGATAGACTAGCTCGCTTACCCAGGCAGAAAAATACTAAAGTTCATGCAGTTGTAGCGATGTTAGCCGATAAAGATATAAAAAGTACTTTATCTTATTTGGCTGCTCAGGTTGATAAATGGTATCTCGCTTCATTAAGTGAGATACGCGGTGCCGATGCAGCGCAATTAGCGCTGTATGTTAAATCGCCATATCAATTTGCGACGGTCAAAGATGCCTGGTTGCAGGCTATGGCCGAGGCTGACAAACAGGACATTGTGTTGGTTTGTGGCTCATTTCATACTGTTGCAGAGGTTATGGAACTGCAGACAAAAGAGGAAAGTTTGATTGGCCAGTAAGTTTCAAAACCGTTTGGTGGGAACGATCCTTATTGTTGCAGTTGGTGTGATTGTATTACCAATATTATTGGATGGTAATAAGAAATATAATGAGACTGAATTTGCAGCGATCCCTTTGGTGCCTAAAGCCAGCGATGAATATGAAATTGAACCTATTGCGCCGATTAATCCGAAGCCACTACAGACATCTTCAGCGAGCGCTGCAGAAGCCATGATTTCTGAGGCCACTTCTGATTCGAAGGCCAAATCAGCAGATAGTCTTTCCGCTCAGCAACAAGGAAAGTTTAAACCAGCTGTCAAAGTTGAAAAACCCGTGCTAGTGCCAAAACATATCACTAAGTCAAATGAGAAAACTCAAGTACCGCAGGCGCGGGCTTATGTTATTCAGTTTGGCAGTACTGAAAAATGCAGCAAAAGTGGAAGAAATTATTGCTAAATTACGTTTATCTGGCTACCAGGGTTATACCGAGCCATCATTACCAATTAATGGTCAATTAACTCGAATTTTTGTTGGCCCGAATGCTTCGAGAGATAAATTGCAATCCAGTTTGTCGGAATTGAAAGATTTAACCGGCTTACAGGGACAAATACGCGGTTATAAACCGTAAAATGGGTATGTACTAATAGATAAAACATATTGATACTGAAAAGTTATATTAATTATTCCTGCGGCGATCATGATTTATCTTTGCGCCGCATTTTATTGTTACTTTTCATTCAGCAAAATATCTAACGAAAAGGTTTTCGTTTTCTGCTAGAATGCGTTCGACCATGCTGAATGTTTAATTTTTTGGATTAAAATTATGGTTTGGATTGATTACGCTATTATTGCCATTATTTGCTTTTCGGCTTTGGTTACTTTAATTCGTGGTTTTTTACGAGAAGCTTTGTCATTTATTACTTGGGGTTGTGCTTTTTTTGTTGCCAGCCAATTTTATCCTTATCTGGCGACTTATCTCACCCGCTTCGATGACACGCTGATTAGAAATGGTATTTCGATTGCAATTTTATTTATCGCCACTTTAATTGTGGGTGCGGTAGTCAATTATGTGATTAGCTCGTTAGTTGAGCGAACAGGATTATCAGGTACTGATCGCGTGTTAGGCGTCTGTTTTGGTGTATTACGCGGTATATTAATTGTATCGGCAATCCTGTTTTTAATGGATACTTTTACACCCTTCCGAAAAAGTGAAGATTGGCAACGTTCTGAATTGATACCCCAATTTAGTCATATTATTAGATGGTTTTTTGATTATTTAAAAAATACGTCAAGTTTTTTACCTAAAAATATCACTCCGTTTGGTTGATAAGGAAAAAGTAGATGTGCGGTATTGTCGGTATTGCTGGTTTTAAAGCAGTTAAACAATCAATTTATGATGCGCTAACAGTGCTTAAACATCGTGGGCAAGATGCTGCAGATATTGCAACAATTGATGAAAATAAGCAATTTCGCCTACGTAAATCGAATGGTTTAGTAAAAGATGTATTTGCTGCCCGCCATATGCTGCGTTTACGGGGTAAAATGAGAATTCGCCATGTGCGTTACCCAACCGCGGGTAGCTCCAGCGCTTCCGAAGCGCAACCTTTTTATGTTAATTCTTCTTTTGGTATTACATTGACCCATAATGGTAATTTGACCAATGCACATGAATTAAGAAAAACGTTATTTGAAACGGCCCGTCGTCATGTAAATACTTCTTCAGATTCAGAAATCTTGCTCAATGTGCTTGCCCATGAATTGAATCAATTTGATCATTTTCCGCTGACTGCAGAAAATATTTTTACCGCTATTCCTGCGATGCATAACAAAGTTTGTGGCGCTTATTCTTGTGTTGCAATGATTATTGGCCCTGGTTTAGTAGCGTGTCGTGACCCATTTGGTATCCGCCCTCTGGTGCTGGGTAAGCGCACATTGGAAGACGGTCAAAATGAGTACATGGTTGCTTCGGAAAGTATCGCTTTAGATACCCTTAGTTTTGAGTTCTTGCGTGATGTTGCGCCAGGTGAAGCAATTTATATTACTGAACAGGGAGAGCTTTATAGTCGGCAATGTGCAGAAAATCCACAATTAACCCCTTGTCTGTTTGAGTTTGTCTATTTAGCCAGACCAGATTCTTTTACCGATAAAGTATCGGTTAATAAAGCTCGGTTGCGGATGGGGCAAAAATTGGGCGCCAAAATTGCCGGTCAATGGCAGGATTTAGAGATTGATGTTATGATCCCGATCCCTGAAACATCTTGTGATAGCGCACTGGAAATAGCTTATATTTTGAGTAAACCCTATCGCCAAGGTTTTTTTAAAAATCGTTATCTGGGACGCACTTTTATCATGCCGGGACAGCAGGAGAGACGCAAGTCGGTACGTCGTAAACTGAATGTCAATCGAGCCGAATTCCGTCGTAAAAATCTTTTATTAGTCGATGACTCTATTGTGCGCGGAACAACCTCTGAACAAATTGTTGAGTTAGCACCCGAATCTGGGGCCAAAAAGGTCTATTTTGCTTCGGCATCACCAGAAGTTCGTTTTCTGAACGTTTATGGTATTAATATGCCGTCCGCTAATGAATTGATTGCCCATGGGCGTGAAGTAGATGAAATTCGTCAACTTATTGGTGCTGATGATTTAATTTTTCAGGATCTTACTGATCTGATTGCCGCAGTCAGGGAAGAAAATCCCGATATCACCACTTTCGAGTGTTCGGTTTTTAATGGGGTTTATGTTACCAAGGATATTGATCAAGCTTACTTGGATTATCTGGAAAATCTGCGTAAGGACGATCAGCTAAAAGAACATAATGAGATTGAAAATTTGGAAATTTACAACGAAGGCTAACTTCTTGTTATCGTTTGAATTAAATTAGACTTTAACGGATATCGTTAAGCTGACAATACTGAAATCTATTTTATCGTTATTATTGAGCAAAAATGATGCAGAGAATAATTATCGGATTGACAGGCGCTAGTGGTGCAATTTACGGTATTCGTTTACTTGAAATTTTACATTCTGTTGCTGAGGTTGAAACACATTTAATTGTCAGTGCAGCAGCTAACCAGACTATAGCGCTCGAGACCTCTTATCGCCTACGCGATATTTTAGCAATGGCTGATGTTGTCTCTGAAGAGAGAGACATTGCTGCGGCGATTTCTTCTGGTTCATTTATTACCTCCGGTATGATTATTATGCCGTGTTCAATAAAAACGTTATCTGGTATTGCCAACAGTTATAACGATACATTAATTACGCGGGCGGCTGATGTGGTTTTAAAAGAGAAGCGTAAATTAATCTTGGGTGTCAGGGAAACACCTTTGCACTTAGGTCATTTGAGATTAATGATGAATGTCATAGAAATTGGCGCGATAATTTTTCCACCGATGCCGGCCTTTTATCATCAGCCAGAAACCGTACAGGACATTGTCGATCAAACTGTCAATCGAATATTAGATCAATATGGTATCACCTTACCACAAACCTTATTTACTCGTTGGCAAGGTATTAAGTAATGGTCTCTTGCGACGTAGTTAACAGTAATGACTCTAATGCTTCTTTTAATTCAATATAGTGAAATTTAAATCCATCTTCTTCAAGACGCTTTCGAATCGCTTGTTGCCCACCTAACATTAATGCTGCAGATTCGCCCATAATCGATTTAGTAACAAATTCTGGCGTTCTAATCACTGCCGGACGATTAAGTACTTCGGTCAGTATTGCACTGAACTGATCATTATGTACCGGGTAGGGTGAAGTAATATTAAACACACCAGATAATGAAGGTGATTCAAGCAGGTAATTAATCGCATTGACGACGTCATCAATATGAATCCAGGGAATATATTGTTTGCCTTTCCCGATTGGCCCGCCTAATCTGCCTTTAAATATCCGTAACAATTTTTTCAGTACACCGCCTTCTTTCGCCAGTATAGCTAAGGGACTTAATTTTGATGACATTATTTATATGAGCTATTCAATTGATTTTAGACGTAAAGTGATATTTACTATGGAATAAGAAGGGTTGAAGTATCCGAGAAACAGCGAAGCAATTTCGGATTGGCTCTGCATTTCTATCGCGTTGGATTAATCAAATAGAGCCAAAAGCATCGACTACGCGTCAGCGAAAATCGATAAAGCCGAGTTGATAAAAGATATTAAACAATTTATCCAGATGCTTACCAAAAAGAGCGTGCAGAGCCTTTTGGCGTTTGTCAGAAGGCCATTTGGCAAGCTCTTAAAAAAATGGGATTGACCTATAAAAAAACTTTACGTCATCCAAAAGCCGACGAAAACACTCGACAAACGTTTCAACAAAAAAACAACAGTATGAAAAAGAAGGCAAGCATATTGTTTTTATTGATGAAAGTAGTTTTTCACACGATACCCAGCGGACTCACGGTTATTCCCCGAAAGGTCAACGGTGTGTTGGTCTCAAGAACTGGGGAGATAAAGGAAGAACAAATGTTATCGGCGCTTTATTGGGCACAACGCTGTTTGCTATCGGATTATTTGATATCAATATTAACAGCGATGTTTTCTATGGATGGGTCACCCAAGTCCTTATCCCAGTACTTCCTAAAAACAGTGTAATCATGATGGATAATACAACTTTTCACAAGAAAAAGAGTATTCAACAAGTCATCATCGATGCGGGGCATATGGTGGAATATTTGCCTACCTATTCGCCAGATCTTAATCCAATTGAACATAAATGGACACAAGCTAAATGCAAAAAAAGAGCGCTCGGATGCGACACAGATATTTTGTTCGCACTCAATATGGTGTAATCAAAATTAAGTCGCTTAGCTATAATACTCAATGGCAATAGAACAGAGTTGAATAAAAATAGTTAATGGGATTGTCCAATAAGCAACATAGCGATAATGAAACAAAGAAAAATTTCCCGTTAACCACCAATTCTCACTAATGCTGCACCAGCCATCATTAATGCCAATAACTGCCAACCATAATCGATCACTAACATAATTAATCTTTGTGCTACCGATTCAGCTCGATATAAGAACGCTTTCGATCCGCCCGCTATTTTAATGTTGATCTCATTAGTAAAATCATTTTCTGCTGGATACCAAAATGACGAAACATGGGTAAAATAACTAAAACTGCCAAAAATAATTAAGTCGGATAAATAAATAACAATAGATTTATAATAGAGCTGCCTAGTGTTATTAAAATGAATAAATTTTATTGCCAATAGCCCCTTCAAAGCATAAGGCAATAGAATATCCCCATCCCACAACCCAATGCCATGCAGAAGACCAATAATAGCCAATAGAAACAGACGAATTTGATTCCAATATAAACCCTGCTTAGACAAAAATTCAAAACTTGCACCAAATAACAAACTAAAAATTGCCAGAAATTTTCCCTGCACAAAGATATTCAAAAATACCCAGCACCAAATATCCCCGGCTGTTGTGCTAGCAACATAAACTGGATTCACATAAGCTAATTCAGGTAGCGCAAAAACAAAAATATTAACCAGCAAAATTCCAAAAATAGCGCTTGCACGCAGCAGATCAATTTGTTCAATCCGCTGCCGTCTGGCTTTAATAACAAACATTAATTAGCGGTAACGCAGGCAAGAAATATTGCTTAAAAACTCCTGACGGGTATTTTGACTTGATTTAAATAAACCACCTAGCGAGGTTGTCATAGTGCTGCTTACATCACGAACGCCTCTGGCTTTCACACAATAATGAACAGCATCAATTGAAACCGCGACATTACTTGTACCTAATAAAGTTTGTAGCGCAATTAAAATCTGCTGGATCAAACGCTCCTGAACTTGTGGCCGTTGAGAAAAAAATTGAACAATACGATTAATTTTAGATAAACCAATCACTTTATCCTTTGGAATATAGGCCACTGTCGCCTTACCATCGATAGTGACAAAATGATGCTCACAAACACTCGTTAACGTAATATCGCGAACCGTTACCATTTCGTCGAAATCCATTTTATTTTCGATCAAAGTAATTTTAGGAAAATTATTATAATCGAGGCCTGAGAAAATTTCGTCAACATACATTTTAGCAACGCGCTTAGGTGTTTCCACTAAGCTATCATCTTTAAGATCGAGATGAAGTAAACGTATAATTTCACTCATGTGCCCTTCAATCTGTTGTTTACGCTCATTTGAGGAAAGAGATTGACCGAAAAGAGGGGTTTCAAGACCACGAGCTTCTAGTGCTTTACGAACAAGATGCGCTTCTTGACTGAGCGATGACATGCATTTCTCCAACAATAAAATTCAGCATTAATTTAACTAAACATTCAATAAATGGATACCATTATCCCATTACAATAGCCTATCCTAACAAAATATTTTTATATCGCGCTAATTTTCATATCAGAGTCACTATTTATTGTTTGTTTTTTCTGTTCATTTATATAAAAAATCAATTTATATTACTAAAAATAATCAATTTACTGACTATAGCCTCATTTTAAACCCATCGAGTTGAGACTAAATATTTTATCAAAAAAGATGATCCTGTTAGCTAGCAAAATTGATTGCTTTAATATCACAACACAATAAATAGTGGCCGTCATTTTTGTATATTTATATTATTATTTCTTGTGGGTGGCAGCAAAGAAATTATTTTAAGCACAGCGTTCAGATTTTTAATAGCCTATTGTTTAAGCATGTAAAGATTAAAAAATGTTCGGTGATAGTTTTCCTGTTATGAAAGACTGGCTGAACGATCATTAAGAGCACAAAATCGATAAGAACGCAAAAAATAGTCGAAATTGAATAATTATTAAAAAAAGATCGGCATTATTTAGACTATTTTGTATTTTTATCAGATTATTAATTTCTTTTTCAGTTGATTCATAACTGATTTTTTAACATGTTGAATTAACTTATCAGAAATAATAGTTTAATTGATTCCATCCTCTTCCGATAAATATTTCATAATTAATAACTGTTCTGGTGATAAATTAAACGGACTGAATATCTCTTTTATCTTACATGTTTGTAACAGATCGGTTTGATGAATAAATTTATAAAAAATATTTTGCTTGATGCAAGCTTAATATACAAATAATTTGCTGCGGCAAATTTTAATATTAAGCATGTAATTTCAGTCAGCTCTATTTTTTATCTAATATTTATTATTTTTTATAGTAGATAACTTCTTTGTTAATAAGTGAGATTGTTGTCATAATGCACTGAAAATATTTGGCAAAATTATCCCAATATCAATCAAAACGCTAGTATTATTTGGAGCCAAATATGGAGCATTATCATACCGACCAATTATTATCGCTGAAGGAAGTATTAAATAATATATTTACCCTAATCACCTTAATTGCAGAAAAAGAAATTATCCCACTAACAGAATCAATTAATCGCATTACTGCCAGAGAAATTATATCGCTAATTAATGTCCCTCCATTCGATAATTCAGCCATGGATGGTTATGCAATACGCTTTAATCATTGGTATGACGCCCGCCCCATTGGTTGTTGCGGGTACAGCGCTAGCTGGTTCTGCTTTTCGCGATCCGCTGCCAGCCAAGTCTTGTATTCGCATTATGACAGGAGCGCCGATCCCCTCTGGCGTTGATACGGTCATCATGCAAGAAAACACCCGGTTAGTTGATAATGCCATTATAGCTAAGCGACTTAATTTTGATGACATTATTTATATGAGCTATTCAATTGATTTTAGACGTAAAGTGATATTTACGATGGAAGAAGAAGGGTTGAGTATCCGAGAAACAGCGAAGCAATTTCGGATTCGCTCTGCATCTGTATCGCGTTGGAT
>NZ_CACTIE010000096.1 GCF_902713415.1 Arsenophonus endosymbiont of Bemisia tabaci Q2 | reverse complement strand
GGAGAAAAACATATATTTTGTAATCAAAATTAAGACGTTTAACTATACCTCACTTCATATGATGCGTAAATTAACAGCAATGTTTCGCGATTGTTTGAATTTACCTTTTTTGATGCAGGGAGAAACCAATAAAGCGCGATTGTTGTCACAATTTACAGCAGAAGGTAATCTATTATTAATAACCACCAGCAGTTTTTGGTAAGGTGTTGATTTTAAAGTCCATGTTCTTTTTTGTGTCATTATCGATAGATTACCCTTTACGTCGCCTGATGAACCATTATTGCGAGCGCGTATGCAAGATTGTCAACTTGATGGCGGCAATGCATTTTATGATGTCCAATTACCTGATGCGGTACTTAATTTAAAGCAAGGGGTTGGGCGACTTCTGCGTGATGTTAATGATTCAGGGGTTATTATTATTTTTGATAAACGATTAGTATCGCGACCTTATGGTGAAATTTTTTAAATAGTTTACCGCCTTCGCCTAGAAAACGCATTTTGCAAGCGGCGATTGACTTTTTAGCAAAAACGTCCTTAATTAATTAAATAAATAGTGGCGATAACATATAAGTTTTTTCTTATTGATACCTTCCTATTCAATAAAATAGGTTAGTATTAGCAATTATTTAGTCATGAAAATAGCCAGGATCTAAAATATGGCAACCCATATATTAGCGATTGATGCTGCCACTGAAGCATGTTCTGTCGCCCTATGGCGCGATGGAGAGGTTTTTACTCAATTTGCTGTTTCACCGCGGGAGCACACCCAAAAAATATTACTGATGGTAGAGCAGTGTCTTATTGATGCGCATCTCGATTTACAACATATCGATGTTTTAGCTTTTGGACGTGGGCCAGGCAGTTTTACTGGCGTTCGTATTGCTGTCAGTATTGCTCAGGGATTGGCATTTGGGGCTAATTTACCAATGATAGGTATGTCTTCGCTGTTAACTATGGCGCAAGGCGCTTATCGTCAATTAGGTGCAAAAAAAGTACTGGTAGCGATAGATGCCAGAATGGGTGAAATTTATTCTGCTTGTTATGAACTTAAACCAGATGGGTTTTGGCAAGGTGCAGAAAGTGAGGCAGTACTCAAGCCAGAGCAGTTTTTAGACAAAATAAATGGCTTAAGTGGACAATGGGCTATTGCTGGGACAGGTTGGTCAGCCTATCCTATATTAAGAACGACAAATTTAAAGTTATTAAAAAGTGGTATTTCTTTACCTGATGCGCAAGATATGTTGCTGTTGGCTCTGCCAGAGTGGCAAGAAGGTAAAACAATTGACGCTGAAGAAGCCCAGCCCGTTTATTTACGTTATGAGGTTAGTTGGAAAAAATTACCCGGCCGTTGATACTTGTTTAAAATTATTATGCCGTTTTAAGGGGTGGTTTATGAAAATAAAGTTAAACTACCAGGCTGCCATAAAGGTTCCTCTGTTGGCTGCTGTTGTTTTATTAGCTGGCTGTGTTTCAATTCCCGAGTCAATTAAGGGATTAAGGGAACGACACAAACACCGGTTGAAAGTTTATCAGCAGTGCGCGAGGACCCTGACCTTTATATTGGTCAAGAAGGGCGCTTTGGCGGTAAGGTGATCTCTGTTTTAAACAACAATAACCAAACTCGGCTTGAAATAGCAGTGATGCCATTAAGCAAATATGACGCTGTGGCAAGGTTAAATACATCATCGGTAGGACGTATCTGACGTATCTATGCTTATATTGGCCGTTTTTTGGAACCATCAGATTTTAGCGGTCACTATATTACTGTCGTTGGGAAAATTACTGGCATTGAAGAAGGCAAAATTGATTTAGTTTTCTACCAGTATGTCAAGATTGCTGTATCAGGTTACCAACGTTGAAATCAAATGCAATCTTGTTATATTACCACCTTGAGGTTGGGGATTTGGGGATTTGGGGATATGGATCCCCATGGTATCCAAACTATCCTAATTCGCCTTATTATTGGAATTGGGGCCCTTTGGGTTATCCTGTTGGTTAGGCTGAAATACGAACTTATTTAACCGAATAATTATTAGTTTTATCAATCAGTCAGGGTAAATATTTTGCCATATTTACCCTGACTGGTTTTTAGGCTGAGCAGATTTTGCGCTGCTAAAAGGTGAGGTTATGCGCTAATATGATAAAAAGCATTGTTTTTTTGGAAAAAAGTCGAATGATATATAATTAATCTTATATATAATTATTACGCTAATTTTTATAGCTAACTGAAAATTAATCAAAATCTAGAAGCTGATAAATTAGCTTAATTTACACTTATTCGAGATTTAAAATTAAATAGTGATACATATCTCAGCATTAGCACAGAATGGTTCTCAAACTAGTATGCTGAGTTAGTATTATGTTAACAAATTAATTTTTTTCGGTTACTTCACTTAGTTTCAAATCAGGAGTGTTACAGTGAAAAAAATCTGGCTAAAAAATTATCGATTTGATGTACCGGCAGAAATAGGACCGGTATCTGAAACATCATTAGCAGACTTACTAGAAAATACGGTTACAGCATATGCTGATCGTGCAGCTTTCATTAATATGGGTGAAATAATGACCTATCGTAAGCTGCAAGAGCGTAGTCGAGCGTTTGCGGCCTATTTACAAAATGGCTTAGGTCTGCAAAAAGGCGCTCGTATTGCGCTGATGCTACCTAATTTATTACAGTACGCGGTTGCACTTTTTGGTATTTTACGTGCAGGTATGGTTGTCGTTAATGTTAATCCGCTTTATACCCCAAGAGAATTAGAACATCAACTTAGTGATAGTGAGGCTATTGCGATTCTTATCGTGGCAAATTTTGCCCATACATTAGAAAAAGTCGTTTTTAATACGCAAGTTAAACATGTTATTCTGACTGGTCTAGGCGATCAACTTTCTCGGCCAAAGGGGACGATTGTTGATTTTGTTGTTAAATATATAAAACGTCTGGTACCTAAATATTATTTGCCACAAGCGATCTATTTTCGCCGTGTTATGCAATTAGGCTATCGTATGCAATATGTGAAACCTGATATTTCTGGCGAAGATTTGGCTTTTCTCCAGTATACCGGCAGAACCACTGGCTCAGCGAAAGGCGCAATGCTTAGCCATTATAATATGTTGGCAAATGTTGAGCAGGGCAGAGCTACTTATTTGCCTGTTATGCAGTTAGGTAAAGAAATTATTGTGACGGCGTTGCCGCTGTACCATATTTTTGCTTTGACAGTAAATTGTTTGTTATTTGTTAAAATTGGTGGTACTAATTTGCTGATCACTAATCCGCGGGATGTTGCCACAACGGTTAAAGAACTTGCGCGTTACTCTTTTACTGGCATTACAGGTGTTAATACATTATTTAATGCCTGGTTGCATAATGAAGAATTTAGAAAACTTGATTTTTCCCATTTGAATGTTTCTATTGGCGGTGTGGTATGCGGGTACAAAAAACCGTAGCGGAAGAGTGGCAACAACTGACCGGCAAGTGTTTACTGGAGGGCTATGGTTTAACTGAGTGTTCGGCATTAGTGACGGTTAACCCATACAATTTAAGTAAATATAATGTTAGCATTGGCTTGCCTATCCCTTCAACTGAAGTCAAGTTTATTAATAATAGTGGTAATGAAGTTCCAATTGGCCAGCCAAGTGAGATGTTGGTACGTGGTCCTCAAGTCATGAAGGGGTTACTGACGCTCTCCTGCTATGACCGACGAAGTGATGAAAGATGGTTGGTTAGCGACCGGTGATATTGCCAAGATCGATGAAAAAGGCTTTATTAAAATTGTTGATCGCAAAAAAGATATAATTTTAGTTTCTGGTTTTAATGTTTACCCGAGTGAAATTGAAGAAGTTATCTCTCATCATCCCAAAGTCATTGAAAATGCAGAAATTGGTGTGGTAGATGAAAATACTGGTGAAGCGCTCAAAGTCTTTGTGGTATCTACTGATCCTGCTTTGACTGCTGAAGAATTAAAAATCTATTGCCGTCAATATTTGACTGCCTATAAAGTGCCTAAGTTTTTTGAGTTTTGCTCTGAGTTACCTAAATCGAATGTAGGTAAAATTTTACGACGATAATTAAGAGAAGAAGAGCAGAAGAGCAGAAGAGCAGAAGAGCAGAAGAGCAGAAGAGCAGAAGAGCAGAAGAGCAGAAAAAATATCAGTCAGCGACAGAAAATCATCAACTAACACAAACATTAGACAGTTAATTTTGATAAACAGCATCGCTAAAATGGCGGCCAAGAGTGATGTTGTTAAAAATAAATCACAAAGAGAAAGACGTTTTGAATTATCAGTTGATTACCACAGATGCTCAACTTAAGAAAGTTTGTCAAGTAGCAGCGAAGACTAACAAAATAGCTTTAGATACAGAATTTGTACGAGTAAAAACTTATTATCCACAGTTTGGGCTTATTCAGGTATATGACGGTGAGCAACTGTCATTAATTGATCCTATTGCCATTACTAATATGGAGCCGTTTAGAAATTTATTAACAGATGGCAAAGTGACTAAAATCTTGCATGCTGGTAGTGAAGATATAGAAGTATTTTTACATCATTTGGCTTGTGTTCCACAGCCGATGTTAGATACCCAGATTATGGCAGCATTTCTTGGTCATCGCATTTCTAGTGGGTTTGCAAGCTTAGTGAATGAATATTTAACGATTACGTTAGATAAGAGTGAATCACGAACAGACTGGCTTATTCGCCCGTTGAGTGATAAACAGTGTCAATATGCGGCCGCTGATGTGTTTTTTTTATTACCTTTAGCCGAAACACTACTGTCGTTGATTAATCAACTAGGCTATTTACCAGCCGTAACCGATGAATGCCAGCGGATTTTGTTACGTCGACAAGAGATATTATCACTCGCAGATGCATATAAAAGTATTAAAAATAGTTGGCAATTGCGGGCTCAACAGCTTGCCTGTCTTAAACAATTAGCAGCCTGGCGCCTTAATCAGGCTCGACGGCGTGACTTAGCGGTCAATTTTATTGTTAGAGAAGAACATCTATGGAAAATAGCGCGTTATTTGCCTAATTCATTGACACAACTGCATACTCTTGGTTTAACTGGGCAGGAGATCCGCTACCATGGTCAGGATGTGTTGCAAATTGTCGCAAACTCTTGTGATATTAAGGAAAATTCCTGTCTACAGCCGCTTTATCATCTTATCAATCATCCTCAATATCGAGAGGCATTTGAGGCGGTTAAAACTTTAACTAAACAAATTGGTGAACAAGCAGAGTTGAATTCAGAGTTATTAGCTTCTCGACGTCAGATTAATCAACTGCTAGCATTCCATTGGGGGTTGAAAAAATCAGACTATAAGCCCGATTTGTTGGCTGGCTGGCGTGGGCAATTATTAAGTGCTCCTTTAAAGCAATTATTGGAATTATATTGTTAGCTGATTTTTTTATAATGTATTTTTTGTTATCTTTTTATTAATTGAACTAATTAATTGATTTGTAATAAATCTTTGAATTAGTTTGTCTTAGGTATAGTGTAATTAATTTAAAGCTGTATCTTGAGACATGAGATTAAAAATATCTTTTCTTTCTGTGTTTCTCTTTCTATTAATTTAAATAATTTATTTTTTATAACAATATAAATAATTTTATTTTATTATAACCAGGTTATTAAGAGACTGGAATGAAAAAAACTGATATTTGTAATGGCGATAACAATAATTTTTAATAGTTATGCTGATGATCTTCATCTTATAAAAGATAGATTACCAACGCAAAATAAAAAATTAAAAACCAATAATAAATATAAAGATGATGGTACATATATCATTCTTGATGAAAATAATATAAAAAATTTTACTGTTAATATCACTAAATATAAAAGCTATAGTAAATTAAATAGGTTACTATCTGACTCTAGTAATAAAAATAAACCAGTTATTAATATTAATCCTATTGATAATAAAGGAGTATCCCATATTTTTTAACAAAATGGATATAGGCAAAAAAGGGATTTATTTTAATAATAATATTGAGCACAGTGCTAAATTGATTATTGCTGAAATTGATAAAAATGAAAAAACCAGGCTGTTGGGAGAATTAGCTATTCTAGGAACAAAAACAGCTATTCTGGTTGCTAACCAGCAGGGAATTAGTTGCATAAGCTGTTGATTTTATGGCACTAATCTGGTAACTTTTCTGGCTGGCAAAATTAATCTTGAGTTATATGAAAAAATTGATAATTTTAAATTAAATCAATCAATGAATAAGTCGATTAGTTTTCCGGAAATATTAATTTTAATAATATTAAAGATATTGAGGTATTGGCTTATAATAATATTATTAATGCTAACGCGAAAATTAAAGCAGATAGAATAACTTATCGAACAAGTAATATGCCGTTTTTATAGAGTATAAAAATACTAATGATAAAATGATCATATAAATTTATCTTATTTTAAACATTGGTTAGTTGATGATTTTGGTTATTCAAAATTTTAAATAAAAAAAGGTAGTCAATTAAATACTAATGAAATAAATGTTTATGTAACAGGTGGTTCATTTAGAAATGCTGCTGAGATAGATAATAATTTATTATTTTATTTTAATTTTTATAAAGTAAGATATATTAGGGAAGTCATTAATCGAATAACAAAAAATTATCAATTTAATAATCAAATAAAAAGTGAGTAGTAGCTTTTAAAGCAAGCCAGGAAAAATTATCTTATTGTTAATAGGGGAAAAATAATCACAGGTGATTTTGTAAACGTAAATGCTTTTACTAGTGAAATGATAAATAAAGGAAATGGAATTGTTAAAATTAAGAAATGAAAATATTTATTTTAAAGTCATTATTGCACAAGCCCATCATTATTGATGGGTACTTGGTGTTAAAAATTAGCTATTTTATTTTTTTCGTCCGTTTCAGGTAAAGTTACATTTAACTCTAAAACCGAGATATCATCATTTTTTTGTTCAAATTGTACTGTGAGCATTTCTGGATCAATTTGGACGTATTTACAAATGACCTTTAAAATATCACCTTTCATTGCGGGTAGGTAAGCCGGCCTACAGTCATTACGTCGGCGTTCGGCAACAATAATTTGTAGCCTTTCCTTAGCAATATTGGCCCTTGATTTTTTTCGACAGGAAAAAATTTAATAAGGCCATATTTTATCCTCCAAGAAAGCGCTTTAAGAAGCCTTTTTTTTCTTCTTCAATAAAACGAATAGGGCGGTTTTTACCTAAAATTCGATCAACGCAGTCACTGTATGCTTTGCCTGCATCAGATTTGGCATCGAGAATAACACAGGCTCTCATTGGTTAGAGGAACGTAAAACGGATTCATCTTCAGGGATCACAGCAATCAGTGGGATACACAGAATTTCAAGTACGTCTTCCATACTCAGCATATCACCATGAGTGACACGACCTGGATTATAATGGGTAAGCAAAAGTTGCTCCTTGACGGGTTCTGCGCCACGTTCTGCACGGCGTGATTTAGAAGCGATAATACCGAGTATGCGATCTGAATCACGTACAGAAGAGACTTCAGGGTTGGTAGTAATAATTGCTTCATCGGCGAAATAAAGTGCGATCAATGCACCACTTTCAATACCTGAGGGTGAATCGCAGATAATGAATTCGAAATCTAATTTTTTCAGTCCATTTAGCACTTTTCCAACGCCTTCGCGTGTTAATGCATCTTTATCACGCGTTTGTGAAGCAGGAAGTATATGAAGATTTTCAGTCCTTTTATCTTTAATAAGTGCTTGGTTGAGTGTAGCATCACCTTGGATCACATTCACAAAATCATACACTACACGGCGTTCGCATCCCATAATTAAATCGAGGTTACGTAGACCAATATCAAAATCGATCACAACGGTTTTTTTTCCTCTTTGGGCCAGGACGGTAGCGATGGCTGCGCTGGAAGTAGTTTTGCCTACGCTACCTTTACCTGAGGTTACAACAATAATGCGTGCCATGAAGTCATTCCTGTAATAAGGTCTAAATGATATTATAGCTAGGCGACTTTAAAATGATTACAAGTAATTACTCTATATCAGTAAATTTATATTGGAGAAAAACATATATTTTTGTAATCAAAATTAAGACGCTTAGCTATATTAATCGTCAATGCATTATTTACCAAACAAAGTCTAACTGCTTTCCCGATAAAATCTGCAGGAATTTGTTCACTTAACCAAAATTCTCCAGCAATAGGAACTAATTCTGCTTGTAAGTGTGTACAGTAAATTTGACAATCATTATCGCCAGATACGCCAGCAAGTACTCTACCACGCATCATGCCATAAATATGTATATTGCCATCAGCAATCAATTCAGCACGAGCACTAACATTAGCGTTAACAATTAAATCACAATTAGTGGCATATATGCGTTTTCCTGAACGAACATGGGTGGTAATAATACGCGTCTTACCATGTTCAGTGGTAGCGATATTGGCAGTGTTTTTATTTTGGTTTTTTTTGATTTTGACCTTCACTAAGTTTTGACCTTCACTAAGTAAAGGTAGGGCCAATATCAGTGGATAGCCTGGTGCAATTTAGTATTGGTATAGCTAAGCGACTTAATTTTGATTACACCATATTGAGTGCGAAAAAAATATCTATGTCGCATCCGAGCGTTCTTTTTTTGCATTTAGCTTTTGCCCATTTATGTTCAATTGAATTAAGATCTGGTGAATAAGTAGGCAAATATTCCACCATATGCCCCGCATCGATGATGACTTGTTGAATACTCTGTTTCTTGTGAAAAGTTGCATTATCCATCATGATTATACTCTTTTTAGGAAGTATTGGGATAAGGACTTGGGTGATCCATGCATGGAAAAAATCGCTGTTAATATTGATATCAAATAATCCGATAGCAAACAGCGTTGTGCCCAATAAAGCGCCGATAACATTTGTTCTTCCTTTAGCTCCTCAGTGCTTGAGAGCAACACACCGTTGACCTTTCGGGGAATAGCCGTGAGTCCGCGGGGTATCGTTTGAAAAACCACTTTCATCAATAAAAACAATATGCTTGCCTTCTTTTTCATACTGTCGTTTTTTGTTGAAACGTTTGTCGAGTGTTTTTGTCGGCTTTCGGATGACGTAGAGTTTTTTTATAGGTCAATCCCATTTTTTTAAGAGCTTGCCAAATGGCCTTCTGACAAACGCCAAAACGCTCTGCACGCTCTTTTTGGTAAGCATCTGGATATTGTTCAACATCTTTTATCAACTCGGATTTATCGATTTTTCGCTGACGCGTAGTCGATGCTTTTGGCTCTATTTGATTAATCCAACGCGATACAGATGCAGAGCCAATCCGAAATTGCTTCGTTGTTTCTCGGATACTACTCAACCCTTCTTCTTTCATCGTAAATATCACTTTACGTCTAAAATCAATTGAATAGCTCATATAAATAATGTCATCAAAATTAAGTCGCTTAGCTATATAGATAGCTAGGCGACTTTAAAATGATTACAAGTAATTACTCTATATCAGTAAATTTATATTGGAGAAAAACATATATTTTTTTAATCAAAATTAAGACGCTTAGCTATACCTCAAGTTGCAGCCTGTGGACATCACCATTTTTATGTAAGTAAACAGACCAATGGCTGTGAAACAGAAACACAAATGCAATTATTAGATAAAAAAACTTGCTTACAAGAGATTGCCCGTTTACTGGGTGGTAGTGAAGTAACAAAAAACATGCTGGCTAGCGCAAAAGATCTACTTGCTGCTTAAAAACATCCTCAACTTTATTGTATAGTATAGGTCATGGAAAAATGAGGAAAGGTTTTCAATTTCATCAATGTCGATTATTATCGATATTCTGACTCTTAAAGGAATATATGACCATGCGTTGTAAACTGTTAATTGCTGCTGCTATGTCTGTTGTTGTTTTAACAGCGGGTTGTTCTATAGCAGAACGGCTTGTTTACCGTCCTGACATTAATCAAGGCAACTATCTTTCTACCAGTGATGTTGCAAAAATCCAAAAAGGAATGACGCAACAGCAAGTAGCCTATACATTAGGAACACCAATGCTAAAAGAACCGTTTGGCCAGCAAGTTTGGTATTATATTTTCCGTCAACAGCCTGGACATGAAAAAGTTAAACAGCAAACACTAATACTCACTTTTGATCGCAATGGGATTTTAGTTGACATTAAAAATAACGATACCTTAGCAGCACAAAAAGCATCAACACTTATGTAGATGCTACATCACCTTATTGATATTTATTTAAATAAATATCAATAGACTGCCAATTAGGCGACATCTAAATTGGCGGTCAACCTACCTCATTACAAATAGGTTATTAACATTTTTTTTTGGCTTTTTCTGCCCGTTTACGACGTGTCTCTTTCGGATCAGAAAGTAATGGACGATAAATTTCAACCCGATCACCATCAGATAAGATATCGGATAATTTAGCGGGTCGACTATAAATACCGACTTTATTTTTACTCAAATCAATGTCATCTCGAAGTGACAAAATACCTGATTGCATAATTGCCTCTTCAACACTCGCACCTTCTGCTAGCTTGACGTACAATAGAAATTGCCTATCTGGCAATGCATAAACCACCTCAATATTTATTTCAACCACGATAAACCTCGTGAGCACGTTGAGTAAAAGCTTGCAGCATATTTCCAGCCAGTTCTTTAAAAATCCGACCAAAAGCCAACTCAATCAATTTATTAGTAAATTCAAAATTAAGATATAATTCAACTTTACAGGCATTTTCATTTAAAGGTGTAAATAACCAATTACCCATTAATTTACGAAATGGCCCTTTTACCAACTGTATTTGAATACTCTTATTATCTTGCAATATATTATGCGTAATAAAAGTTTTACTAATACCCGCTTTAGCAACCTGAACCGACGCAGTCATTTCATTATTAACATGATGCAGCACCCGACTGCCCACACAACCTGGTAAAAATTGTGGATATGAATCTACATCATTAACTAAATTGTACATTTTCTCCGCACTATAAGGCACTAATGCAGATCGACTAATTTGCGGCATAACCATTCTCACCAAATAAATCAGAAACAATAATAACATTGATATACACTTAAATAAAAATTCTGCACGACAACTTAGTCTAATAAATGCTCACTTAACACCAAATAATAGATCCTTACCGTGCCATTTATTTATACATACAGTATAATCGCCAATTATGATAAAGAAAAAAGCACACAAGCCCGGTTCGGCACCGATTACGTTAAATAAAAGAGCACGCCATGAATACTTCATCACTGAAGAAATTGAGGCGGGCTTAGCTTTACAGGGTTGGGAAGTCAAAGCACTACACGCAGGTAAAGCCAATATTAGCGACAGTTATGTTTTACTGAAAGAAGGTGAAGCTTATCTTTTTGGTGCAACAATTACCCCGCTAAATGTAGCCTCCTCCCATGTGGTTTGTGATCCAATGCGCACCCGAAAGTTATTGCTAAATCAGCGTGAACTAGATTCACTATTTGGTAAAATCAATCGCGAAGGCCACACAGCGGTAGCATTATCCCTTTACTGGAAAAATGCCTGGTGTAAAGTTAAAATTGGTGTCGCCAAGGGTAAAAAAGAGCACGACAAGCGTTCTGACATTAAAGATCGCGAATGGAAGTTAGACAAAGCGAGAATTATGAAAAATGCAGGTCGATAATGAGCTAAGTGCTAGCATTATTAAGTTTTTTCTGATATAATTGATATAATTGATATAATTGATATAATTGATATAATTGATATAATTGATATAATTGATATAATTGATATAATTGATATAATTGATATAATTGAAGTAATAAACTTGGGGCTGATTCTTCTGGATTCGACGGGATTTGCGAAACCCAAGGTGCATGCCGAGGGGCGGTTTGCCTCGTAAAAAGCCGCAAAAAATAGTCGCAAACGACGATAAATACGCACTGGCAGCTTAATAACCTGCGCAAAGCCCTCTCTCTCCCTAGCCTCCTCTCTTAGGATGGGAATAAAGAGAGGTAAAACCTAAAAGAGATCGCGTTGATGCCTAGCCTGGGGTTAAAGCGTTAAACTTAATCAGGCTAGTCTGTTAGTAGTGTGTCTGTCCACAGCTAGCTGGCGAATGTAAAGACTAGACTAAGCATGTAGTACCGAGGATGTAGAAATTTTGGACGCGGGTTCAACTCCCGCCAGCTCCACCAAATTATCTTCTAAGGACATCCAAAGAAGACTAAAAAGCCTGCTAATTCAATGAATTGCGGTCTCTTTATACCCTACGATCTCTAATTTAACCTAATTAAATCAAATTATCTTAGGTACTTTGATAGTTTTTGAGGTACCTAAAAATGGAACATCAATAATAGCAAGACAAACCAAACCCTTATAGATGGGCGACTTTAAAATGATTACAAGTAATTACTCTATATCAGTAAAAGAAATCGAAGTAGCGAAACCTAAAGAGAGTAATTATGTTCTCAATGAGTATTTAATATGGTGGAGCGGCATATTTAACAAGAAAACCAGAAGCGTCATCACGCCACAAAAAATTAACTCAGAGCAAGAATATCAAAGTTATCTTTATCAAATGAAATCCCAAACTCTCCGGTATTACCAAACATGTCAGTTACTTGGGCTTTTACTTGCTTAGAAGCATCGTGCCAAACGGTTTTTCTAGTATTATTTTCCGGAATAATAAATTTATATAAATACATGGTAGGTGTCTCATTTCTGGTATGGGTTCCTTTACCAAAGACCGAAAGTCTATAAAGATACAAGTTATCTTCCAGCAAATAATAGCCATTTATTTCAAAATTGCCTTTCTCGGGATTATACCAAAAATTAACATGTGCTTGCGAGCTATCACCTTTATTTGATCTATGGTTCACTGAACAAGGGTAATCAGGCCCTATAATTATAATATAGCTAAGCGACTTAATTTTGATTATATCATATTGAGTTCGAACAAAATATCTGTGTCGCATCCGAGCGCTCTTTTTTTGCAT
>NZ_CACTIE010000095.1 GCF_902713415.1 Arsenophonus endosymbiont of Bemisia tabaci Q2 | reverse complement strand
TGTGTTGGTCTCAAGAACTGGGGAGCTAAAGGAAGAACAAATGTTATCGGCGCTTTATTGGGCACAACGCTGTTTGCTATCGGATTATTTGATATCAATATTAACAGCGATGTTTTCTATGCATGGGTGTCACCCATGTCCTTATCCCAGTACTTCCTAAAAACAGTGTAATCATGATGGATAATGCAACTTTTCACAAGAAACAGAGTATTCAACAAGTCATCATCCATGCGGGGCATATGGTGGAATATTTGCCTACCTATTCGCCAGATCTTAATCCAATTGAACATAAATGGGCACAAGCTAAATGCAAAAAAAGAGCGCTCAGATGCGACACAGATATTTTGTTCGCACTCAATATGGTGTAATCAAAATTAAGTCGCTTAGCTATACTGTTGATTTTTTATTTTCCCTTCAGAAATAACATATGAATAGCTTTTCCCTGCTTTTTCTTTAGTAATAGGTAACGGATAGCTTTTATCTGTGCTTTCTTCAGAAAGACTTGCCCAGTGTATCGTTAATAGATCATAATTTTTAAGGTTTGCTGACTCTGTAATAATCACCGTGATCTGACTGGTGCTATCAGTAAGCATATCACCCAAAGCTCCTGCGACTGCGTGTGCTCGCTTATTCTTATTTATATTAATATCTTTATTCATGAAATTTTTCCATATTGGTACTGTTATTCAAATTGATCTTCATAACCATAGTTAAATATCTTCATATTATTATTTTAAATAAATATTTGTTATTTTATTAAGTATTTATAGATGTTAATATTGG
>NZ_CACTIE010000094.1 GCF_902713415.1 Arsenophonus endosymbiont of Bemisia tabaci Q2 | reverse complement strand
TTTTAGTTAGATGAATAAACTTGTTTAATATTTACCATTATTTTCCTGGTTATTATCCTTACATAATCTAATAAGATGACTCGATAAATACTATTTTTTATATTTTAATTACGAGATAAATATTTTGATAATGAACTGCCTTAATAAAATAATACATTTTATGCTGTTTTCATTAGAAGGCATTTTTATTTGATTATAACTTTCTTTATAAAGAAGAAATTATATTTTTATAATAAATATTTTATTTAGAATAAAATTCATATGTTTAAATTTTTCATAAAAATAATTTTTATATAATTTCAACAAATCTTTACTAATTGCATTTTTTAATGAAACTTTTGCCATAATTAATCAAATTTTGATAAAATTCATAATTTTATTTTAAATTAAATAAAAACCATTAAAATTATGCAATTATCTTATCAACGTAAATGCAATATTAATTTTTAATTTTAATTTTTTTTAATTTTAATTTTTAATTTTTGATTTTTTAATTTTAAATATCATAAGTTCTCTTTATATATTTTAGTTTTCTGCAAATTTAAATTATCAGCTAATACTAGAATGATCTTATCAATAATAAGAACAATAAAATATAGTGATTAAAGACAATATTTTTAACGATCAACGATAGCAAATTAACTATGAGTATAAATACAACGGGTGATGGTTTTTTAGTATTTTCGATTCACAGATAAAATCTTTAAAACAAAAAATAGATTTAGAGAAACGATTATCAGTTCTACTGGTAAAACCATAAAAGTTGATTCAGTGAGTCCTGTAGTCCTGTTGATCCTGATGATAAATATGCGAAAATAGAAATTGATGATTCATCAGGAACAATAATTTTAGATTATATTATTCAACGCAATGATAATGCTATTTTAATCTCTAAAGGCTATGCAAAGATTAAGTACAATGATATCACTAAAAAGTTAACAGTTTTAGAATTTAAACCAGAAAATGAATAAAGTATTGCTCTAAAATTAACAGAAATAAAAGATTCTCATTTTAACCTTGATCTTATTCCTACAACTGGCTTTCTTTGCTCGAAGTCAAATCGTTAATATTTTAATTACGATATAAACAAGTTAAAATTATTAACCAAATTTAAACAAGCTGACAGTTTTCCATTATTTATATGATATCTTTCAGGTTAAATTTAATGCAAAACTTTTTCTCAAAAGAATAATAAAACATCCTTTTACGTAAAATGAGACTCATTGAATCTTCATTAATGACTTATTGGTTTAGCGTTATCTATTTAATTCTGGTTTCTGTAAATATCAATTTGACTAAATGAGCTTACTAACCATATCAAATAGCTTTATAGATCGATGGGATAAAAATGACAGTGAACAATTCGATATAATAAACTGTAGCAAGATTGCAATAACCCATTGTACAAAATGGAATTTACTAATTTTTTGGATTGATAAAAATGTGTCTGTGTTTAAAAGACGCGACTAAAACGAAAATGGCGGAGGAGGAGAGATTCGAACTCTCGGATGGTTTCCCATCGGCGGTTTTCAAGACCGCTGCCTTCAGCCGCTCGGCCACCCCTCCACAATGCCAAGAACTATAAACACAGCTTGAATGGTTGTAAAGCCTTATATAATTTAATCGCTATATATTTATGCTATTAAGTGATTATTCGCTTAATTTATCGGTATTTTACGAATATACTTGGGTAAAGAGTTCAATTTTGTTAAATTAACCATCCATTTTTTAATCTTAGAAATATTATATGCTTATATTTGAAGGTCGTGAAATTAACACTGATGCCGATGGTTACCTTAAAAATAGCCAAGAATGGTGTGAATCCATGGTATATCTAGTAGCCAAACAAGAGAATATTACATTAACGGAGCAACACTGGGAAATTATTCGCTTCATTCGTGAATTTTATCTCGAATTCAATACCTCGCCGTCTATTCGTATGTTAGTAAAGGCAATTGCTAAAAAATATGGTGAGGATATTGGTAATAGCCGCTATCTTTATCGCCTTTTTCCAAAAGGACCAGCGAAACAAGCAACAAAACTTGCAGGTTTACCTAAGCCAGTAAAATGTATTTGAGTTATCACAGAGAGTGTCGAATATGAAAATCTACTACCTCTTTTTCAACATGGCACTCTTCACTTTTATAATATTCAATTTTAGCACCCACTGACCCACAAGCTTTTAGCCAATCCTCTAGCTGCTGAATTTGCTGTAATGTACTGAAAGCTTTTATGTTGACACTACTATCATAACGATTATAAACATAACCATATAGCCCATGTTCTTTGCCCCAATGGAAGGTATGATAACAAAACCCTACACCTTGAACTTGCTCATATATATAGTAATTTCTAACTATCTTTCGCATTTTAGTGCTCTCTTATAATAAATAATAACTTCAACATATTGTTTTTTGTGTAAACAACAGATACTTTCATAGTATAGAGTTTTTAATCTACATGGATTAGAGTTATTAAGAAACTAGCGTAACAGAGTTACCTGTTTGAAATTTATATTATTACCCACATATCATTGCCTATAGAATATGCAAGGCTTCTAGGAGGTAGCTATGATGACACCAGTAAATTTAGTATTGGGCAACAAGTAAGGCAGAAACTCCTGGGTTATCTTGGAGTAATCGTCGATGTTGACGCCGAATACTCTCTGGATAAACCACAGGACGACGATATTGCCGCTAATGCAGCTCTACGCTCAGCTCCCTGGTACCATGTCGTTATGGAAAATGATAATGGTGAACCTATTTACACTTATCTGGCTGAAGCCCAGATTACTTATGAAACTTCTGATGAGCACCGAGAACAATCATCGTTAGATGAGCTGTCGGAATCAATTAAAACTCAACTTAGAGCCCCACAATTACATAATTAACTAATTTTAAATACAATCAATGGAGATGGTTAGTCTATTATCTTCCTTGATCTATTTCTCTAAGCCTAAGCGAGGTATCTTTATTTTAGGGCAAGCGTTCATCACCACCGCTAATCCTGCTCGCTCAGCCAGCTTTTTAGCCTCTTGATTAATAACACCTAATGGTAGCCAAATTACTTTTGCATTAATTGCTATTGCCTGTTCGGCAACTTCAAAGGCAGCGGCTGAATTTCTAAAAAAATCAACTATATCAATTGGATATCGAATATCAACTAAATGGGCATAAATTTTTTGCCCGAGTAATTCTTTTCCTTCTAGTTTTGGACTGACCGGGGTCACATTATATCCTTGATTTATAAGGTATTTCATCACCTTATAACTTGGGCGGTCAACTTTATCACTAGCGCTAACTAATGCTATAAATTTCACTTTAGTTAAAATATCTGTCAGTTTCTGATCATCCATTTACAACAACTCCATAATTTAAAAAATAATTACTAAACTATGATATAAATCCCAATAAAGTGCTACTACACTTGTCGAATTTGTTGAGTTAACTGAGTCAATATTGACATAGTGCGTTAGTTGCTAAACTAGTAAATATCTATCAATCAATGTAAGGAAATTTATGGAATCCGTTATTCGCAGATTGGAAAAAAGTAAAAATATTGCTTTGGTTGCCCATGATCACCGTAAATTATCACTACTAACATGGTTGAAAAAACATATTTCTGTGCTAAAAATACACAAATTATTTGCCACTGGTACAACGGGTAACTTAATTCATCAACATACCAGATTAAATATTGTTAATATGCTCAGTGGGCCAATGAGAGGAGATCAACAACTTGGCGCGATGATTGCCGAACAAAAATTCGATATTTTGATCTTCTGATCATGAAACTGAAATTGAGATCCCCAATTATCAACAATACCTTGAAACCCGAATTGACAAATAACGTTAAGTTATAATTGCTAAAATATATTTTTAACAATAATAGCAATAATCCAGTTAAATAATAAAAAGTTATAATAAATAACAGTCATGCTCTTTTTTGTTGCGATACACCTAATTTTTTTAATTGCTCAACAAAAATAGACGGTGTTAATTTATTATACAATAAATAAACTTGCTTTTAGCTGTAGTCAAAGAAACGTATAATAAATTTCTATCTTATCTTGTAGGTTCGGAAAAATATTAAACTTTGGTAATAATACTTTTTCTATTGCAGACTCAGGTTCACATATAGGAAAACCATTTATTCTATTCTCTAATCCAAGGATGATAACATAATCTGCCTGACACCCTTTGGCAGCTTAAATAGGTATAAAATTAATATTTAATTTAGGCCAACGGGTATTAGCTTTTTTAATCACAGCCGGTTGCAAATAAAAATATAGCTAAGCGACTTAATTTTGATGACATTATTTATATGAGCTATTCAATTGATTTTAGACGTAA
>NZ_CACTIE010000093.1 GCF_902713415.1 Arsenophonus endosymbiont of Bemisia tabaci Q2 | reverse complement strand
CCATTACACTGGTGGTCGAATTTGGTTGCTAAATGGTGATTTACCCAAAGGTTCCGTCCAATTTTGGTTGCTAACAGGAAAAGAGGGACTCCCTATTGGTGAATAGCAAGCGGAAACGATTTAGTTAATTATAGCAAAATCACCAACGGATATGTGTTCGCGGCGATGGATTGCCAGTCAAGATGAGGGGCTATTTAAACTAGTTGGACGCGGTATTCAACTGGCAGAGTTTTATCGTTCGCACCCTTATTGCGGTTATTGCGGTTATTGCGGCAACAACATGACAGCCAGTTTAACCAAATGGGCATGTTTTTGTAGTCATTGTCATAAGCGCTATTATCCACAAATTGCGCCCTCTATTATTGTTGCTATTCGGCGTGCTGATCATATCTTATTGGCTCAACATCGGCGTCATAAAAAAGCCAATATTTACTGTATTAGCAGGATTTGTTGAACTAGGTGAGACTATTGAAGAAGCGGTGAAAAGAGAAGTAAAAGAAGAGACTAATATTATCATTAGTAACATTCGTTATATTGCTTCACAGCCATGCCCTTTTCCTCATTCATTAATGATCGGTTTTTTGGCTGATTATGCCAGTGGTGAAATCCAGAGTAATCCTGATGAGTTAATTAGTGCGGACTGGTATCATCATGATATAGCTAAGCGACTTCATTTTGATTACACCATATTGTGAGTGCGAACAAAATATCTGTGTCGCATCCGAGCGCTCTTTTTTTGCATTTAGCTTGTGCCCATTTATGTTCAATTGGATTAAGATCTAGCGAATAGGTAGGCAAATATTCCACCATATGCCCCGCATCGATGATGACTTGTTGAATACTCTGTTTCTTGTGAAAAGTTGCATTATCCATCATGATTACACTGTTTTTAGGAAGTACTGGGATAAAGACTTGGGTGACCCATGCATAGAAAACATCGCTGTTAATATTGATATCAAATAATCCGATAGCAAACAGCGTTGTGCCCAATAAAGGCCCGATAACATTTGTTCTTCCTTTAGCTCCCCAGTTCTTGAGACCAACACACCGTTGACCTTTCAGAGAATAGCCGTGAGTCCGCGGGCTATCGTGTGAAAAAGCACTTTCATCAATAAAAACAATATGCTTGCCTTCTTTTTCATACTGTTATTTTTTTGTTGAAACGTTTTTCGAGTGTTTTCGTCGGCTGTCGGATGACATAGAGTTTTTTTATAGGTCAATCCCATTTTTTTAAGAGCTTGCCAAATGGCCTTCTGACAAACGCCAAAACGCTCTGCACGCTCTTTTTGGTAAGCATCTGAATATTGTTCAACATCTTTTATCAACTCGGATTTATCGATTTTTCGCTGACGCGTAGTCGATGCTTTTGGCTTTATTTGATTAATCCAACGCGATACAGATGCAGAGCCAATGCGAAATTGCTTCGCTATTTCTCGGATACTCAACCCTTCTTCTTCCATCGTAAATATCACTTTACGTCTAAATTCAATTGAATAGCTCATATAAATAATGTCATCAAAATTAAGTCGCTTAGCTATAGGTAAAGCTGTAACGATTATTCTCATCTCATTCATACAGGATACCGGCATTCCAGCCATATTGATAGAACGTGAGATATTTAAAAGGGAAACGTGCGATAAATGTAGATCTACCTGGGACAAACTGGATCTATCTGGGACGGGTCAAGATAATGAAGTTTGACATAGTGAAACAGAAATCAGTACTCAAATCCTCTGTTGTTGCAATAATCTCCTCGCCTGAATTACAATCCACCTCTCAATCACTATGACTACCACTGTTGGAGACTGCTATGTTTTGTATGCAAAAAAGAACAATCAAAGTATGTGGTGGCGCGTTATAGCTGGGCGACTTTAAAATGATTACAAGTAATTACTCTATATTAGTAAATTTATATTGCAGAAAAACATATATTTTGTAATCAAAATTAAGACGCTTAGCTATAACTCCTTTTTGTCTTTGACAAATTGACTTTCTGTCGATAACATTCAGTGCTCATCTAATGTTATTCGTCAATATTTCAGTCGGTAGAACGGCGGGCTGTTAATGCGTATGTCACTGGTTCGAGTCCAGTTGGAGGAGCCAAACAATCTTAACTTATACTTTTGTTATTACTTTAAAAACTTATTAGTTTGATACAGGTTAATCTGCTATTTAATATAGCTATTTTGCTTTTTTCACTTTATCATCTCTGGTTAACATACTCACAACTCATCTTTTTCATTATCTACTTTTAGGATGGAGTCAATTTAATGACCCAAATCACGACAACTATTAAAATTCGCTGCCCAGACGACTGGCATGTTCATTTTAGAGATGATGATATATTAAAACTTGTTGTGCCTTATACTAGCCGATTTTTTGGTCGAGCTATTGTTATGCCAAACTTGGTACCGCCAATTACTGATATTGATCAAGCAAAATCTTATCGAGAAAGGATCCTTGACGCGACCCCTGCAGAACATTCATTTACACCATTAATGACCTGCTACCTAACCGATTCCACTGACGCCAAAATAGTAGAAGAAGGCTTCAATCAGGAGATATTTACTGCCTGTAAACTTTACCCAGCCAACGCAACAACTAATTCTAAATATGGGGTATCAAAGATAGCCAATGTTTATCCCGTTTTTGCCAAAATGGAAAAAATAGGTATGCCACTATTAGTTCACGGTGAAGTCACAAACAGTGATATTGATATTTTTGATCGCGAAGCCTATTTTATTGATCAAACGATGGAGCCTATTAGAAAAGATTTCCCCAGACTAAAAATTGTGTTTGAACACATTACCACTAAAGAAGCCGTTCAATATGTACTGGCTGGTAATGAAAAGCTGGCTGCGACCATCACACCACAACATTTAATGTTTAACAGAAATCATATGTTAGTTGGTAGCATCAAACCTCATTTATATTGTCTACCTGTTCTAAAGCGCGACATCCATCAAAAAGCATTACGTGAAGCAATAACAACAGGTTGTCAACGCTTTTTCCTTGGCACAGATACTGCACCCCATACACAAAATAGAAAAAAGTCTGCCTGTGGTTGTGCCGGTGTTTTTAATGCACCTACTGCCCTTGCAGCTTATGCTACCGTTTTTGATGAAATGAATGCGATGGAAAACTTTGAAGCGTTTTGTTCATTAAACGGCGCTAAATTTTATGGCTTACCTGTTAATAAAGGGTTTATTGAACTTAAACGTAAAAAAGTAATTATCCCTGACAAAATTTCCCAAGGTGAAAATCATTTAATTCCTTTTTTAGCAAATGAAGATGCTAATTGGGAAATCAATGTACTATAATTCTCTACTATAAAGTTACCATGGCAATGGTTGATAAATTAATAATATCAACCACGGCCATCTTTTATCATATGATTTGTGCTTAAAAAAACAGCTATTTCATTAAAAATATAGCTAAGCGTCTTAAT
>NZ_CACTIE010000092.1 GCF_902713415.1 Arsenophonus endosymbiont of Bemisia tabaci Q2 | reverse complement strand
TCAGATTATTTGATATCAATATTAACAGCAATGTTTTCTATGCATGGGTCACCCAAGTCCTTATTCCAGTACTTCCTAAAAACAGTGTAATCATGATGGATAATGCAATTTTTCAAAAGAAATAGAGTATTCAACAAGTCATCATCGATGCGGGGCATATGGTGGAATATTTGCCTACCTATTCGCCAGATCTTTATCCAATTCAACATAAATGGGCACAAGCTAAATGCAAAAAAGAGCGCTCGGATGCGACACAGATATTTTGTTCGGACTCAATATGGTGTAATCAAAATTAAGTCGCTTAGCTACAGCTTTTGGTAATAGCGTAATGCAAGCAGCGAGTTTTTGGCAAGTAATTGTTTAGTAATGTTTTTTCGGTTTCTTCATCGGGCGCTTTACAGAGAATAATGCGAATACCTTCATTATTGGGATCTGGAGTTGCTTGATTTAAATGCTGTTGCATCATCAGTAACCACCTTTATAAAAAGGTGATGAAAGGAATTAAAAAGGGCTTCTTGAGCGAGTGTTAATTATTAGAACAAATATGTGAATTTAAAAATTAGTTATATCTAAATTGTGTAGAAAATAAATTACAATGTATTAATTATTTATATATATAATATATGTTAAAACCGTGATTTTTATTCATTATTGCTAATGCGATATGATCAAAATTAAATTTGTTAAGTTGATTTATTATAAATATGTTTATCTATTAAATAGTTGATATTTTAACTCAATACATAATAGTAACTAATAAAAAATAATTTTTTATCTTAACTGACAAATTAACGCTTTTTCTAGCAGATAATCCTTGGTAATTTGTATAAATAATTTGTTAGTAAGGTATTAAAAAATGAAATATCATCGGTTAAACGAAGTAATTAAACTGCTGCAACCCTTATGTCAGGAATATCCAGAATTAAATTTGGCGCAACTATTGCAAAAATTAGCTGATGAAGCTGGTTTTAAAGGGGATTTATGCGGTTTGACTGACGATACTTTTATCTATCATTTAAAAATGCGTAACTCTCCAACGGAAGCCGCAATACCTGGCTTGCAAAAAGAGCACGAAAACGATTTCAAAACAGCGCTTTTACGCGCTCGTGGCATCATTAAAGATTAACCTGATAGAAGAGATAATAAAGTGACACAGCAAAGTGCTTTTCATTTCAAAACGATTACCCCCGATTAAATTCATGATGCGTTAATAGAAGTTGGATTATACCTTGATTCAAGGATAATCGAGTTGAATAGTTATGAAAATCGAGTTTACCAGTTTCTAGATGAACAGCATAAACGTTACGTTGTGAAATTTTATCGAACAACGCGTTGGAATCGGACTCAGATCCAAGAAGAACACGATTTTATGTTGTCTTCGTATGAAGCTGGTTTATCGGTTATTGCTCCTCTATTTTTCGCCGGGCAAACTGTATTGGAGTATCGAAGTTTTTTATACCCAGTTTTTCCGAGTGTTGGGGACGGCAATATGAGACTGATAACTTGTTACAGTTGGAAGAGGTAGGTCGATTAATTGGGCGCATTCATCAAATAGGATATCAGCACGATTTTTTTACCAGGCCAACTATTGGAATTGATGAATATTTAATTACTCCTCGTAATATTTTAGCGAATACTCTCCTTTACTACCCCGTAAATTAAAACAAAACTTTCTATTTGTCCTTGATTAGCTTATTGTTGAAGTAAAAAGCGTTGGTCGCAACCGCATAGTTATCTTCGCTTACAGGGTGATTGTCATCCTAGTAATATTTTGTGGCGAGATGGCCGTTTTATTGTCGATTTTGATGATGCTCGTAATGGCCCAGCAGTACAAGATTTATGGATGCTTTTAAACGGCAAACGTCGGGAAAAACGAATTCAACTTGAAATATTATTAGAAGCTTATACTGAATATATGCATTTTGATAATGAACAGTTGGCACTGATTGAGCCTTTACAAGCAATGCGAATAATTCATTATTTATCATGGATTGTTCGGCGTTGCGAAGATCCGGCTTTTCCGCGAGCTTTTCCTTGGATGATTGAGTATGATTTTAGGCGTAAACAGCAGTTACTTTTTTCTCAACAGATCAATGCGCTAAATGAGCAGCCTTTGCAACCCGGTTTAATATATTAATAAATGGAAAATATTTTTGGAGAATGAGTAATATGAATAAATTTTGGTTAGCTTTAATAGGGTTAGTACTGTCTTATGGTGTTTCTGCCGCAAATTACGCGGAGGGTACTGAATTTATCAAAATAGAAAAAGCGGTACAAAATGCACCTCGCGTCGTAGAATTTTTTTCTTTTTACTGTCCACACTGTTATCAATTTGAATCCATCTATCATGTATCCCAAACCGTAGCAAAAAATTTACCTAAAGACATTAAAATGGAACGCTACCATGTTGATTTTTTGGGGCCATTAGGCGCTGAATTAACAAAAGCTTGGACGGTAGCAATGGTGTTGAAGGTTGAAGATAAAGTGTCACCATTGTTGTTTGAAAGGATCCAAAAGACAGAATCGATAAATACCCCTCCTGATATTAAAGGTGTGTTCATTAAAGCTGGCGTCAAAAGTGAACAATATGATGCAGCGCTAAATAGTTTTGTCGTTAAATCGTTGGTTCTAAAACAACAGCAAGCAGTGGAAGAATTTCAATTACGTCGTGTGCCGGCTATTTTTGTTAATGGTAAATATATGATACGTAACAATGGCATCACGATTGAAGATGTTAATAATTATGCTAAAGCTTATTCTGATGTTGTAAACTTTTTAATTAGTAAATAAGTAAGCCTTTTTCCACCTTTTTTAATAGCGCCATGTTGTATCAACGGTTTAACATATTGGTATAACAGCGAATTTTTCCTATTTTTTGGCATATTATTCTGTAATATCCATAAAAAATGTTAACCGACAAAAATAGCAGCGCGATATCATTTTTATCCGTAACGTCTTGATTATCATTTAATATTGCTTTTTAAGCTAAATCTCTTTAACTACTGAATATAGTATAATAAGAAGATTTACACACAAGTTTATCCATAAGATGTTTTAGTGCTATAAGCGGTGGAAAAGTGATAAATTGAAAATAAATTCAGGCAAAATTCGTCTCTCTGGCATGAGTGTGGCATTCTATCTATCACTATTAATTATTTTGATGATGAAAAAGACTATGGCTCAAATTGCAGAAAACCCATTTATCCTAGTTGATGGCTCCTCTTACCTTTACCGTGCATATCATGCTTTTCCCCCATTAAGCAACAGTGCAGGGGAGCCAACCGGTGCTATGTATGGTGTTCTTAACATGTTGCGTAGTTTAATTATGCAATATCAGCCGAGTCATATTGCAGTAGTATTTGATGCTAAAGGAAAAACTTTTCGGGATGAATTATTTGAGCAATATAAATCTCAACGACCACCAATGCCCAATGATTTGCGTGAACAGATAGCGCCGCTACATGAAATGGTTGCTGCCATGGGGCTTCCTTTATTGGTTTTTGCTGGTGTTGAAGCTGATGATGTAATAGGGACATTAGCTTTACAGGCTAGTAAGAAAGGATTGCCTGTACTAATCAGTACAGGAGATAAAGACATGGCTCAATTAGTGACCTCTGATATAACACTCATTAATACCATGACAAACACTATCTTAGGGCCAACAGAGGTTGTTGATAAATATGGTGTGTCACCTGAGTTGATGATTGATTTTCTCGCGTTGATGGGAGATTCATCCGATAATATTCCTGGTGTACCAGGTGTAGGAGAAAAAACAGCATTAGCTTTATTGCAAGGAATTGGCGATCTGGAAACGATTTATAATGATTTGTCTGCAATTGCTCCGTTAGGGTTTCGTGGATCGAAAACATTAGCAGAAAAAATGGCACAACATAAAGACATTGCTTTTTTATCTTATAAATTAGCCACAATTAAGATTAATGTTGATTTAACTACAGATTATGATGGACTGGTTATGCAGGCGCCTGATATTGAAAAGTTACATGCGCTTTTTAGTCATTACGAATTTAAGCGTTGGTTAGCTGATTTACAAAATGGTAGTTGGCTAACGAAAAAAACAGTTAAATCTGCAACCACTATTTCTGATAACAATAGCGATATTTCTTTAGATAAAGAGCCAGCAGCCGTACTATCAACAGAGCATTATCAAACGATATTGACCAAAGATGATTTGATGCAATGGGTTGAAAAATTGCAATCGGCAAAGCGTTTTGCCTTTGATACTGAAACTGACGGCCTTGATACACTATCGATAAATTTGGTTGGGCTCTGTTTTGCCATTGAAGAAGGTAAAGCTGCTTATCTTCCGCTGGGGCATGATTATCTTGATGCGCCACAACAATTACCTTTAGATGAGGTGTTAGCGGCGATAAAACCGGTATTAATTCACCAAAATGTTCAAAAGATTGGTCAGAATTTAAAATTCGATTACAGCGTGATGGTCAATTATGATATTGAATTAAAGAATATGGCCTTTGATACAATGCTGGAATCTTATATATTAAATAGTGTTGCCGAACTTGGTCGTCATGATATGGATAGTTTGGCGCAACGGCATCTCAATCATAAAACCATAACTTTTGAAGAGATTGCCGGCAAAGGAAAAAATCAGTTAACATTCAATCAAATTCCACTTGAACAAGCGTCAACTTATGCAGCCGAAGATGCCGACGTCACATTATTATTACACCAAACGCTTTGGCCTCAACTTGAGGCAGAACCTAAATTAAAAGAAGTTTTTCAACAGATAGAAATGCCGTTAGTACCGGTATTAGCGCGTATGGAGCGGGTTGGGGTGCTTATCGATGCAAATAAGCTGGCTAAGCAATCTCAGGAGATAGCAAGCCGATTAATGGAAATTGAAAAAGAAGCTTATGCTATCGCTGAACAAGAATTTAATTTGGCATCACCTAAACAATTACAAGCTATTTTGTTTGAAAAACTTCAACTGCCAGTGGTGAAGAAAACGCCTAGTGGGGCACCTTCCACTAATGAGGAAGTTCTAGAAGAGCTGGCTTTTAGTCATGATCTGCCAAAAATTATTCTGCAACACCGTAGCTTGTCAAAATTAAAATCGACTTATACCGATAAACTACCCATGATGATCCATCCAAAAACGAAACGGGTACATACTTCCTATCATCAGGCAGTAACAGCGACTGGTAGACTCTCTTCCCGTGATCCTAATTTACAAAATATTCCAGTTAAGACTGAGGAAGGGCGAAGGATCCGTCAAACGTTTATCGCTCGCGAAGGTTATAAAATTATAGCTGCAGATTATTCTCAAATTGAATTGCGTATTATGGCCCATCTTTCGCAGGATAAAGGATTGCTTGATGCTTTTGCCGAAGGACAAGATATTCATAGAGCAACAGCGGCAGAGGTTTTTGGGGTATTGTTGACCGATGTGACTAGTGAGCAGCGCCGTAGCGCAAAAGCAATTAATTTTGGTTTAATTTATGGTATGAGCAATTTTGGACTGTCCCGTCAGTTAGGAATTACTCGTGGCGAGGCACAGCATTATATGGATCGTTATTTTGATCGCTATCCTGGTGTTTTAAGTTATATGGAAAGTACCCGCAAGCAAGCTGCGGAGCAAGGTTATGTCGAAACGTTAGCAGGACGTCGACTTTATTTGCCCGATATTAATTCCCGCAATGCAATGCGACGTAAAGCATCTGAACGTGAAGCCATTAATGCACCAATGCAAGGAACAGCAGCAGATATTATAAAAAAAGCGATGATCACATTAGATACATGGATTGAAACGGTAAAGCCTGATCTCTATATGTTGATGCAAGTACACGATGAATTAGTTTTTGAAGTAAAAGCATCCGCTGTTGAGCGGTCACAACAAAAAATCCGTCAGTTAATGGAACACAGTATGCAATTAACTGTTCAATTAAAAGTTGATATTGGTATTGGTGATAATTGGGATGAAGCACATTAAAAAGAAAAAGCGGCATTTATGCGAATTTTCGATAAGAATTTTAAGTAAACTAACTTATTTTACTCGTGACAAAATAACGTAGTAGGTAATAACTTACTTTTGTTAGGATGATCGACCAAACTGTTTTAGTAAACTAGGCAGTTTTTATCACTAAAAATATATAGTTTTTTCTAATTATCTGCCAAAATTATCAAGAAATTAGTTTTTATTACATAAAGTTATGTTATGACTTAAATTCAATCGAAAAAAATAACAAAAAACTTTTTTATTCGCGAAATAAAGTAAAATAATTCATGTAGGGTACAGAGGTAAGATGTTCTATTTTTAAAATCTATTACTTTATGTAATATAAAATAAGATAAGCTAATTATTAAGCTGCTCTAGTCAAATAATTGACTGGAGCATTTTTTATTTATTTTTAAGAAAATGTGACAGTAGTGATAGATAAAGCCCTCTAATTATCCATCATGTAGACTAATTATGCTCAGAATGGTGCTCATTGAACCATTCATCTAATTTAAATTGTAATTTATCGATACCTATTTTTTTCAATGAAGAAAAGGTTTCAACTTGTATATTACCCGGCACTGTTTTTAATCTATTACGTACTGCTATGATTTGAGCTTTTTGTTTATTAGGTACTAGTTTGTCTGCTTTGGTTAGCAATACTAATATCGGGATATTCATTGCTACAGACCATTCAATCATTTGTATATCCATATCTTTTAATGGATGACGAATGTCCATTAATATTATCAATCCTTTTAAACATGTTCTTTTTTGTAAATATTCACGTAATGCTTGTTGCCATTGGCGTTTAATTGATTCAGGGACTTCGGCATAGCCGTAGCCAGGTAAATCAACCAGCCTAATACCCTCTGCAACTTCGAACAAATTTATTAGCTGTGTTCTGCCAGGTGTTTTACTGGTACGGGCTAGATTTTTTTGTTGGGTAAGTGCATTTAATGCACTGGATTTACCGGCGTTAGAACGTCCAGCGAAGGCAATTTCTATACCATGATCGTTTGGTAAATGGCGAATATCAGGTGCGCTTGTGACAAATTTTGTCTGGTGATAGTTATAATTTTTGTTTGTCATCATTGTTTCTCGCTGATTTCGGCTTAAATTAGAGAAATTATACCTTTAAGAGGATAAATTAAGATAGTCATAGCTACATGAAAGATAGATTATTATGTGTTAATGAATTTTATTAAAAATAACATTTTTTACATAAGAAAAAATATGGAATGTGACAGAATAGATCCTATTATTTAATTAGGTCAATTTAGGCCAGTTATGCATTTTTACTTAGTATAATGACCTGACGGTACTAAATTTTAGCTTACATTTTCATCTAAAATATAATTAAAAGGAACTTGAATGTTAAAACGTTTTTTTCTGCCGCTACTGGTAGTGTATATGGTTAATATCTCTTCATTTGCTGTTGCAGCAGGAGATACTATCGTTAAATTAGTCACTTCGGAAGGTGAGATCGAACTTGAGTTAAATAATAAAGCAGCGCCTATAACAACGGAGAATTTCATTCAGTATGTAAAAGCAGGTTACTATCAAAATACTATTTTCCATCGTGTGATCCCAGGTTTTATGATCCAAGCTGGTGGTTTTATTAGTGATTTGCAACCTCAAGTAAATATTCGCTCGCCAATCAAAAATGAAGCTGATAATGGGTTACGTAATTTACGTGGAACCATTGCAATGGCGCGTACAACAGCTAAGGATAGTGCTACTAGCCAATTTTTTATCAACATAGCAGATAATGCATTCTTAGATCATGGCCAACGTGATTTTGGTTATACTGTTTTTGGTAAAGTGATTAAAGGAATGGATGTTGTTGACAAAATTTCAAAAGTAAAAACAAAAGATATTCGTCCTTACCAAAATGTGCCAACTCAAGAAATAAAAATTATTTCTGCCAGTATTGAATAAGTTATCTAATAGCAGGAAATATTTTTCTGCTATTAAATTTAACATACCTAACAATATTTAATTACAATAAGAAAACTAAAATAATTTACCTGTCTTTATCTTGCTATTAATCGAAGGACTTTACTTTATAATAAAATAAAATTTCCATCAGCTTATTAATTTATATCGTTATCTTGTTGTTAATGAGGAATTATTGTTTGAGTAAGCTATTACCTAGTTGCCAGAAATTAATAGAAAATATTGTTGAACCGAAAATAAAACATAAAAATAATCAATTTTCAGACTTACAGAAAATTGCGCTTATGTCTACTTATTTTTTGGATGAGAAAATTGAATATATTCCGGGCAAAATGGTTCGATTTTCTGAAAAAAACACAAGCGCTTATTATAAGTTCACCTACATTGAGTCGGGTATTGGAGACATTAGAAATTGATGGTTGGAAATTAGTTGTAGCGCAACGGGAGCAAGGAACCGCGACCGATTTACGACGAAAAACTGTATTTATAGCTAAGCGACTTAATTTTGATGACATTATTTATATGAGCTATTCAATTGATTTTAGAAGTAAAATGATATTTACGATGGAAGCAGAAGGGTTGAGTATCCGAGAAACAGCGAAGCAATTTCGGATTGGCTCTGCATCTGTATCGCGTTGGATTAATCAAATAAAGCCAAAAGCATCGACTACGCATCAGCGAAAAATCGATAAATCCGAGTTGATAAAAGATGTTGAACAATATCCAGATGCTTACCGAAAAGATCGTGCAGAGCGTTTTGGCGTTTGTCAGAAGGCCATTTTGCAAGCTCTTAAAAAAATGGGATTGACCTATAAAAAACTCTACGTCATCCGAAAGCCGACGAAAACACTCGACAAACGTTTCAACAAAAAAACAACAGTATGAAAAAAAGGCAAGCATATTGTTTTTATTGATGAAAGTGGTTTTTCACACGATACCCCCGCGGACTCACGGCTATTCCCCGAATAGGTCAACGGTGTGTTGGTCTCAAGAACTGGGGAGCTAAAGGAAGAACAAATGTTATCGGCGCTTTATTGAGCACAACGCTGTTTGCTATCGGGATTATTTGATATCAATATTAATAGCGATGTTTTCTATGCATGGGTTATCCAAGTCGTTATCCCAGTACTTCCTAAAAACAGTGTAATCATGATGGATAATGCAACTTTTGACAAGAAACAGAGTATTCAACAAGTCATCATCGATGCGGAGCATATGGTGGAATATTTGCCTACCTATTCGCCACATTTTAATCCAATTGAACATAAATGGGCACAAGCTAAATGCAAAAAAAGAGCGCTCGTATGCGAGCCAGATATTTTGTTCGCACTCAATATGGTGTAATCAAAATTAAGTCGCTTAGCTATATTTCAAATGGAGTATTGAATCATCCTAATTTGACTATTCAAGCGTTATCCCATGAAATTGGGCATATTTTATGCAACAAAGCCAAATATAAAATCTAAATCAAATTTTGTTTCTCATTTTTAGCCAGTGAAGGTGCTGCGACGATTAAAAATATTGAGATCCAACGAGAAATTATTAATCACATGGCAGTGGATATTGGAATTATGGCAAATCCAAGAAATATAGAATGTTATAATGAAGTCTATGATAATTATCTTATTGGTAAAAAATTTGAAGAAGCAACTAAATATATTGGTGAAATTTATCGAAATAACATCAAATAATTTAAAACCTTATGGTCAATATTATAACGAAGTTTATAATAGTTTATAGTAATCCTTTATCATTATTCTCATTTATAATTATTGTGTTTATTTATTAAAGTGAAACATTTTGATTGATTTTTGTAAGTCATTTTTTTCTACGGTCATGGTATGATAACCCACGTTATTATTATGGTATAATAATCAGTACAATTTGCATTAATAATAAAGTTCATAATCAAGGAATTATTACTATAAAAATCATTTGGATAGCTAGTTATGCTTTTGATAATTGATAACTATGATTCGTTTAGCTATAACCTTTATTAATATCTGTGTGAGTTAAGAGTTAATGTTGTAGTTAAACGTAATGATGCAATAACTATCTCGGAGATAGAAACATTAGCGCCGACACATTTAGTTATTTCACCGGGTTCATCTACACCTAATGAGGCGTGTGTTTCACTAAATACAATTTCATGTTTTGCCGGTAAGATCCCAATTTTGGGAGTTTGCCTTGGTCATCAGGCGATTGATCAGGCTTTTGGTGGTTCAATTGTCAAAGCGAAAGAAGTAATGCATGGCAAGGTATCTGTAATTCATCATAACCAGCAAGGTATTTTTAAAGGATTAAATCGTCCATTACAGGTTACTCGTTAGCATTCTTTGGTGATTGATGCTGGAACTTTACCCGCTACCTTTGAGGTTACTGCCTGGACGCTACATGATGGAAATATTGATGAAATTATGGGTATTAGGCATCAAACACTACTTATTGAGGGTGTCCAATTTTATCCAGAAAGCATCTTGAGTGAGCCAGGACATGAGTTATTAAATAATTTTCTAAAGTATTAATTTATTACAAATTAGATCATGTCTGGCTATTTATTTCAATGATAAGTATAACTATCAACGTTGGAGAAATAGGTTTTATTTTGCTTGAAATGTAAATTTCAATAGGGGAAAAGCAGTATATAGAAAGTAAATATGTTTTTTGTATTTATCATCGATACAGGACTACTATTAAACATAATAAAAGAAATTTTTGTTAAATTTTTTATTATCAAAAAATGGTACAAGGATGATAATTTGTAAACGTATTTATGCGGATAAAAGGGGTAATAATGGCTATCGGGTATTGGTTGATAGGATATGGCCAAGAAGTATTAAAAAACAAGATCTTCGCTATGATGAATGGAATAAAAATCTTGCTCCATCAAATAATTTAAGAAAATGGTTTCATAAATATCCAGAAAATTTTACTCAATTTAAGCGACTTTCTTTTGAAAAATTAGAAAATAATCCTGATAGTTGGCAATATTTATTGCTTAAAGTAAAATCGGATTGTTTGATACTTCTTTTTTCTCGCAAAGACGAAGATAATAATAATGCGATAGTATTAAAATCGTTTTTGAAAAAAAACTTAATAAGGTTTGATTATTATACTCTGACTATCTAGTAAATTTTATGATAGATAGTTCGGTTATTTTTTAATTTCAAATATCATATTAAAGTTGTATCTTTATTCAGCTATTCGATTTTGTATTACTATTATAATTATATATTCATAATTTAATTGTATATTAATAACAATAAATAAGTTTATAAAACCAATACACTACATAAAAGTAGGTACTTGTTTATAGAATATTAACGTGTACCGTTAACGTGTACCGTAAACGACAATGGTTTTACCGTGAGCAGAAATCAGATTTTGATCTTCTAGCATTTTTAGGATACGTCCCACTGTTTCACGTGAGCATCCTACTATTTGACCTATCTCTTGGCGAGTTATTTTAATTTGCATTCCATCTGGATGCGTCATCGCGTCAGGCTGTTTTGCTAAATTTAATAATGTTTGCGCAATACGGCCTGTAACATCCAAAAAAGCTAGATTACCGACTTTTTCAGAAGTTGTTTGTAAGCGTTTAGCCATTTGTGCTGATAATCGCATCAAAATATCTGGATTTACCTGTATTAATTGGCGAAATTTTTTATATGAGATTTCAGCGACTTCACAGGCGCTTTTAGCTCTAACCCAAGCTGTTCGCTCTTGCCCTTCCTCAAATAATCCAAGCTCACCAATAAAGTCCCCCTGATTCAGATAAGAAAGGATCATCTCTTTTCCTTCTTCATCTTTAATCAAAACAGCAACAGAACCTTTTAGAATATAATAAAGTGTTTCTGCTTTTTCGCCCTGATGAATAAGAGTGCTTTTGGATGGATATTTGTGAATATGGCAGTGTGACAAAAACCATTCAAGAGTCGGGTCTGTGTGTGGTTTGCCGAAAACCATTCGCTTAATCCTCTAATGTTATTGCAGCCTAAATATGAAAATACCAATCTTCATAAGGCTGGCTTATCTTATAAAATTCTAACATAGCATACTAACTTGTTTAGTTTGGAAAAGTTAATATTAACTATAGGGTATATTGATTCGGAATTTTTGGTATTAATTTTAACTATACTATAAATGTGCTTTTGCTTTTTAGCATAATAAAAGCATCCTGTCTCTACTGTCTCGATTCAGTCGTGTTGTATAGACTAAATAATCCATATTTTAGCAATAAGTTGATTAGTTTTATTGTGTTTATTAACAAGTATGACAAAGTAAATATTACATTTGAAAATTAAACCGAAATAATAATATGTTATTTCATAAGTTATCAAATTATAGCAAAAATAAATATTAACATTATAATATAATTACGTTATTAAATAATTAACCAGAAAATATTACCGCGATTATTATATACGGAAAAGATAATTTTATGCATAGTTTGAACTTTAAAATGGTTATAAGAATAAAAAATTGATATAAATAAAAATATAATGCTGTGTTGTTAGCTTATTTTATGGATAATTTTTTATTAGTGACAAGCTTTTTTACTAATGGGGTCATAATTAACTCCAATGCTAAACCTAGTTTTCCGCCTGGAACAACCAATGTGTTCATTGAAGGAATAAATGAATTGTGTAGCATGGATAAAAGATAGGGAAAATCGATCTGGGTCAGACCATTAAATCGGATCACTATAAAATTTTCATCTGGTGAAGGAATCGCTTTAGCGGCAAAGGGGTTAGATGTATCAACGGTTGGTACACGTTGAAAGTTAATATGGGTGCGAGAAAATTTTGGGGTGATATATTTAATGTAATCTCCCATTGAGCGGATAACTGAATCCATCACAGCTTCTCTTGAATGACCCCGTTATGATGTATCACGAATTAGTTTCTGGATCCATTCAAGATTAACAATAGGCACAACACAGACTAACAAATCTACATGTTTAGCCACATTATATTTTGATGTTACAACCCCACCACGTAACCCTTCATAAAATAGTATATTGGTATTTTTAGGTAATGCTTCGCATCGTGTAAAAGTCCCAGGTTGAAGATTGTAAGGGACGGCTTCATCGTAGGTGTGCAAATAGCGCCGGCGTTTTCCTTTTCCGTTTTCGCCATACTCGATTAAACTTTGTTCAAGCAGACCAAAATCATTGGATTCAGGTACAAAATAACTAATATGACGACTCTGTTCTTTAGCTTTACGAATAACAACATCCATTTCAGGGCGAGTATAACGATGAAAGCTATCACTTTTAATGGTTGCTGCCGAAAGCTTTAACTGAGTAAAGATTTTTTGAAATGCAAGGCTGGTGGTGCTGGTGCCCGCTCCACTGGAGCCTGTTACTGCAATTATCGGATGATTAGCTGACATAATAAGTAGCTTCCATTACGCATTCAGATAACACAATATTTTAACACATTAATTACAATAACGTAAAATTTCTTTTATATAGCGATGTATACAGTTATTTAAGAATGTAATTTTTTTTTGGCAAAATATTTATCGTTTCATGTAATTCAGACCAGACAAGCACAATACTTCCTAATCGTAATTGTTGCTTAATATCCTCAACTTTTTCTTCCAGCGTTTTCTCATCTTTACCATAATGCGTTCCTTTTCGTAAGACAAAGCTTTCAATCAAATTATTTAAAGTACCTGCTGTTAGCTGTTGCCATAGAATGATCATAGATTATGGCTCCAGATGTGGGGTTAACCAATCAGGTATGCGTTGCTCAAGCCACATTTTAGGCTGTTTTAATGTGCCACTAACAAACCCAACGTGACCACCATGTTCTGTCATTTGATACTCAATATTAACGGGTAATTGGTTGATATCCGGTACAACTTCAGGCGCCATAAAAGGATCATCTTTTGCATGAATAATTAGTGTTGGGACACGGATATTCGGTAACCGAGGCAGAGCACTACATTGATGATAATAATCTGCTGCATCTTTAAAACCGTATATTTTCGCCGTGATGACATTATTAAAATCACGTAGCCGTTTTAGCTTTTTTAGCTGTAGCAAATTAAGCGGTAATGAACCAGGGTAGCGAATGAGTTTGCGTGTTGCATTACGTTTAAGGCCGTTTAGTAAATAACGCTCATAGAATTGTGAAATCCCTTTTTCTAAACGAATTGAACAAGGCTCTAACATTAAAGGGGCGGAAACAATGACTGCTGCATTAACATCAGCATATTGTCCGGTTTCTGCTAAATAGCAAGCTAACATATTACCACCAAGTGAGTAGCCAACCGCGGCAATTGGTACTTGACCGTAAATCGTTTTATGCCATTTGAGGAAATAGCGGGCATCGGTAATTTCACCGGAATGATAAATGCGTTTTTGTCGATTCGGTTCTCCACTACAGCCACGAAAATGCATAATTACACCAAGCCATCCTCGTCTTTTAGTCGCTTCTAACATGCCATGAGCATATGGGCTTCTAAAACTGCCTTCTAAGCCGTGAAAAATGACCAGTCGAGGTTTATGCTTCGCAGATTGAGGATCTTCACTCCAAGCGAGATCAATAAAATCGCCATCACGTAATTCTAGGCGTTGCCATAACGGTTTGATTTTCGGCTTTTTCCTCACAATACGGGGTAGTAGTGTTTGTAAATGAGGATTTTTAGCCCAATTTATTGGTTGAAAATTTTTACTCATAATTGTAAATCTAAATAATTAATTCTACATATGTTCTGATAACATATTGTTATTTTTAATATAAAAAAAAGATTAATAATAGTTAATCAAAGGATCTTAAATGAGTTATGGGCTGATTTTTGCGTTATTTACTTTTTTATTCATTGTGGCGATTACTCCTGGGCCAAATAATTTATTATTTACGTCATCAGGTGCTCAGTATGGTTTGCGGCGTTCAATACCTTTAATGTTTGGCGTAATATTAGGTATCCAGAGTATTTTATTTATTTCTGCTGCTGGCCTTGTTGTTCTTTTACTGCTTTCGCCGGTGCTACAAATTGTAATGAAAATTGTTGGGAGTTTATATTTATTATGGCTTGCTTGGAAACTCGCTACATCCCACCATATGCAACTTAATACAGAGTCCAAAGTTGCTAAATCAATTAAATGGTATCAGGGGAGTTTATTACAATTCCTAAATCCCAAAGCATGGATGATGGGCTTAGGTGCGGTTAGTAGTTATAGTGTTGCTCATAACTACGCTAACTCGATTTTGATCATAAGTTTTGTTATGTTGATTGTCAATTTAATCGGTGGTTTTGTCTGGGTTGGTTTTGGTTCTTTAATCGGCATTCTGCTTTGTGGGCGTAATGCTTGGTTTATTTTTAATATTACAATGAGTATTTTTACACTCGCTTGTATCCCTTTTATTTGGTTGCAATAGCGATGCAAAAAAGGGATGCCCTTTTTTTGCATTCACTTAAATCGACATTTTTACTAGCGAACAAATAGGTAAAAATAAAACCGAATAAATAGGAAATCAGTAAGCCAGCAATATAGATAAGTATACCGCTAAAAATCCCGGTTGTAGATGTCATCAGTGGAATAGCAATTAATCCGGATGGGCGGAAAACCGAGTTGAGGCCAATTGGTTGATGACCCAACCAGGCAACTAATCCGATAAAAAAACTACCAGCGGCTCTGCCAAGAAAAGCGGTTATAAAAGGTTTAATGCGCGGTAAAGTTACTCGATAGATTAAAGGTTCAGCAATACCTAATAAACCCGGGATAATTGCCCCGCGTATCTGATTATAGCTAAGCGACTTAATTTTGATTACACCATATTGAGTG
>NZ_CACTIE010000091.1 GCF_902713415.1 Arsenophonus endosymbiont of Bemisia tabaci Q2 | reverse complement strand
GATCTTAATCCAATTGAACATAAATGGGCACACGCTAAATGCAAAAAAAGAGCGCTCGGATGCGACACAGATATTTTGTTCCCACTCAATATGGTGTAATCAAAATTAAGTCGCTTAGCTATAATGCGTTTTGTCGGTCAAACCGGGGAAAGTTTCCCCCGCTCGCGGCGATTCGCCTTTAATTGCCCAGATCCGCCGGCCACAAGCTGTTCTCGACAAAAATCATAAACTTTTTGTGTATAATGGCCGCCTGAATCGATGCAGGTCGCCATAATGAAAAACCCACGACCATCGGCACGCCGCCAGACCTGTTTCAGATAGCTATCCAGGCGCTTCCAGGGTTCAACCGTTTCCAAATTGCCTTGAATCACATCAAAGGCAATCCACCAGCTTTCTTCATTTTTCCCCAGCCAATCACTTCAATTTCAAAACGGCCATCTTGCGTATCGCGACACCCGCCGTCAGCACGGCCACCCCCTCTGGCACCTCTGGTGCCCAGACTTCACAACGTGCTAACAGCTTTTTCTCATTGAGTGCTTTTTCGTCCCGATCTTCGTAAGGCTCAACGAGCACAAGGTTAATGAAGGTTTGTCGCATCAGCAGATCGTCTTTGAACCGTAACCATTCTTTCACCAGATTCGGCCATGACGCATTAGGGAAAAGGCTGTATCCCGCCCAGATATAGTTAAGCGACTTAATTTTGATTACAAAATATATGTTTTTCTCCAATATAAATTTATTGATGTAGAGTAATTACTTGTAATCATTTTAAAGTCGCCCAGCTATATGGAAACCGGCATGACCGTTAAACGGTTTCTCGGCCCGCCATTGACCCTTTTTGATCATTAGCGGTTTGTCACTATCCCGGATCAGACAACCATGATGGCGACACACATAGTAAGTCGTATCAGCGAGTCCATTCCCTTCAGCATCTTTGTCCCACTAGATACCATACGGTGTATCAGCGCCACCCCATTCAAGGATCTGATATTCACCGCAATGCGGACAGGGCAACCAGTAATGGCGCTGATCACTCTCGTTATAGGCTTTTTCAATCCGGCTGAGCTGCTTTACTGTCGGGGGGTTGAGCCTAATACAATCTTACGGTTCCAGAAGGTCTCTGAACGTTTGGTACCCAGTGCGATTTGATCTCCTTCTGCACCAGGACCACCAAAGGCGTAATCATTCACCGCGTCAAATAAAATAATGCGACAGGTAATACGGTGAAAGCTCCCCGGCGAATTAGCGCCGCCCAAGGTTAAATTCGTGCCGTTTGAAAATTGCTTTTTAAGGATAGTCTGGCCCGTGTCTTTCGCTTTGGCTTCCGGGGCGATGGCGGTGAGCGCGGGGGGTATCGCGTACCATCGGCGCGATTTCCGTTTTACTATAATCTTCCGCATCCTCTACACGCTGTTGTACCACTAGGATGGGTGACGGATCATACGAAAGATAGTACGCAACCACATGATCAAGAATTTTGGTATAACCGACCCGAGCGGATTTCATGACAGAGACTTGCGTGACATCCGGATCCGTGACCGCATCCATAATGCCATCCTGATAGGCAGAAGACCGAAATTTATCGGTTTGCGCACTGTTCTCCTTGGAAAGCACCGCATATTTATTTGCCCATTCACTGAGCGATAAGGCTGCTGGTGGCTTAATATCGGTGCGTTTTT
>NZ_CACTIE010000090.1 GCF_902713415.1 Arsenophonus endosymbiont of Bemisia tabaci Q2 | reverse complement strand
GCGATGTTTTCTATGCATGGGTCACCCAAGTCCTTATCCCAGTACTTCTTAAAAACAGTGTAATCATGATGGATAATGCAACTTTTCACAAGAAACACAGTATTCAACAAGTCATTATCGATGGGGGGCATATGGTGGAATATTTGCCTACCTATTCGTCAGAGCTTAATCCAATTGAGCATATGAGCATAAATGGGCAAAAGCTAAATGCAAAAAAAGAGCGCTCGGATGGGACACAGATATTTTGTTCGCACTCAATATGGTGTAATCAAAATTAAGTCGCTTAGCTATATCCCGCGCAAAAGCGCACGTTCAGCTTTATTTACGGGATGGGGATAACTGGATGAAAAACGTCACAAAAATTCCGGTGACAGATTAACCGCGCATGACATCCTGAACAAACAGGAAGACCAACTGGCTAGAAATGAAATCAGAATTTGGGATAACAGCAAAGAAATTAGCAACACGAAGTTGGCACAAAAGATAGACCAATCACTGGTTTAAGTCGCTATATTTTTCCACCATAACCGACCTGAATTGTTATAACCTGTCACCAATGAACACGGAATTCAGCGGGGAAATATCCATATTCCGGTTGGCGTTTATACTGGAAAAACAGACCTCGAAGAAGCCACTTACAAAGGTCCATCCGATGGCATCTATATTGTATTAAATAAGGGTAATGATGAGAACAGCAT
>NZ_CACTIE010000089.1 GCF_902713415.1 Arsenophonus endosymbiont of Bemisia tabaci Q2 | reverse complement strand
CCCCTATAGCAAGGTGATTAACTAAAATTGTTAATTATTATAAATAGTGTTCACATCACGGAAAACTCTCCAAAAAATAAATAATAAAGAGTTCTAAATTAGAACCCCAACAATAAATCGATTTTTAGTTTTTTCTTGGTTACCTCTCAATCACGGGAAATTATCATGATTCAACCCAACAAACACAGAACAACATTTCGAAGACTAGAACCTGGTATTTCCGTTTCCTGAAACGAAGAAGTTGTCAAAATAATAAGATTACGAGAACGTAAACTAACAGATAAAGGCTTACTTTACTATTTTGATATTGACGGTGGTAACGGAATTCTGATAGGTGAAAGTGGCAAGCGGATATTTGTTACTAACTAAACGAAATTATCGAATAGTATAAAGATAACCACCCGATAATATCAATCAATTCAGTTCTACGATAACGCTATCACATTAGTTGCAGAAGGTCCTTTATGGCCGCTTTCGACTGAAAAATTCACTTCCTGCCCTTCATGGAGGGTTTTATAGTCATTACCCTGAATGGCAGAATAATGAACAAACACATCCTGACTACCATTTTTGGGTGAAATAAACCCAAAACCTTTATCCGCGTTAAACCACTTAACAATACCTGTATTAATGCTTGACATATAAGTTCCTTAATTTTGTTAATTAATCAAAAATCTCAAAGATTAACATGATTTTACTAATGGTATTTAATCAGAAGGAACTCATTAATGAAGAGGTATTGTGATATCGCTAGATTTTGAATTACTTAAAATTTTCACTAATAAAAAGAGATTGTTAATCCCGAAAATAGAGTTAATTAACTCATACTTTATCGTTTTAATCAATAGTTTTTTATTCTACAAGACGTTTTGCGTTAGCCAAATACAAGACTAAGACCATGAATAATATCGAGATTGCATAAATCAATACAGAAAATGGATCTTTATGTTCTACGATCATTAATCGAATGATAGCAGTAATACCGATATATACAAAACATTGTAAAGGAAAATGATAAAAAGAATTAAAATATTTAATTATTAATGCGATAAATTCAAAATAAAGAAAATAATTAACGATCCCTTCAAGCAAAAGATAAGTCTGGGTTGTATTGACTGACCTGAATAATAGTAAAGCTAAAGTAAACGTTTCTTTCATCAAAAAAATAATGAAAATAACAGCTAACAATAATAAACTGAAACTAATTATCCATTACAATATGCGTGATATTAATATTGACTGAGATAATGCACATATTTGCAATTTTGTTATATTTATTGGTTTCATTAACTATAAAATCCCCTTGAAAATAAATAAGGTTACCCCCATTTAGCATTATAACTGAACAAGGTAATATACGAATCAATAAGCGCAAAAAGGAGGACAATATCGCTTATCGTTCTTTTTTTTATTCCTATGCTAAGTGATAACCTGTTATCCGACAGATTTACCTAAATGGATAAGCTATTTAGCTGAATAATTGGCGAGAAGGCGTTGTCAGATATTCCGGCCGATAATTTATACCAAAAAGAAAAAGAAAATCTAGAACTCACAGTAACGATTCCTGGTTATAAACAACACGAGTTATAGCTAAGCAACTTAATTTTGATTACAGCATATTGAGTGCCAACAAAATATCTGTGTCGCATCCGAGCGCTTTTTTTCATTTAACTTGTGCCCATTTATGTTCAATTGGATTAAGATCTGGCGAATAGGTAGACAAATATTCCACCATATGCCCCGCATCGATGATGACTTGTTGAATACTCTGTTTCTTGTGAAAAGTTGCATTATCCATCATGATTACACTGTTTTTAGGAAGTACTGGGATAAGGATTTGGGTGACCCATGCATAGAAAACATCGCTGTTAATATTGATATCAAATAATCCGATAGCAGCAAACAGCGTTGTGCCCAATAAAGCGCCGATAACATTTGTTCTTCCTTTAGTTCCCCAG
>NZ_CACTIE010000088.1 GCF_902713415.1 Arsenophonus endosymbiont of Bemisia tabaci Q2 | reverse complement strand
ATACTAAGGAACTGGATGCGGATAATGATGGTATGCCACCCCCTGAGGTAAAGGTAAAAGATGAGTTATTTTGCGAGCAGGGTAAAGTAATATAGCTAAGCGTCTTAATTTTGATTACAAAATATAAGTTTTTGGTTAAAAAAGGTCGTTATATCTATAATGCGCCAACAGGCATCGCCTTATATAAAGTTTTACCGCTGGTGGCAGTATTGCCTGATATGACTTGCTTACTGGGAGTCTAAATTAACCCAAATCAGTGAAAAACAGTTTCATTATCAGTATCTTATTTCACCATTGGCAGATACATTGAAAATGTTAATCCAACAAGCGAAACAACAAACTGATTTAACCATATTCCATACGATATCGGTCATCGAAGAGAAAACGGAAAAAACGTTATCAGTAAAGAAGAAGGAAGCTAGTCAAAAAAGGCAATCAAATGATAGCTAAGCGTAAAATAGTACTATCATTTGATTTTAACTTAATTTAACTCAAATTTCGCCCAAATAGGCGCATGATCTGAAGGTTTTTCCATACTTCTAATGTCATAATCAATGCCTGTTTCACCACAGCAGAAAAACAACGAACTAGAGGCCAGAATCAAATCAATTCGCAGACCTCGGTTATTGACAAAACCCTTGGAACGGTAATCAAACCACGAAAATTGATCAGTAATTGCTGGATTTTTTTGACGATAAGTATCGATTAATCCCCAGGATTTCAATTTATCCATCCATTCGCGTTCTTCAGGTAAAAATGAGCATTTTCCAGCACTTAACCAACGTTTTCTATTAATTTCACCGATGCCGATATCATGATCTGTTGGACTAATATTCATATCTCCCATAAGAATGATATGCGATTGAGGAGAAAGATTATTTTGCAGATAAAGTTGCAAGTCTTGATAAAATTTTGCTTTTGCAACAAATTTTGTTGGGTGATCACGGCATTCACCTTGTGGGAAATAACCGTTTATTATGGCAATTGTGCCTTTTTCTGTTTCAATATCTGCCATAATAATACGGCGCTGGGCATCAATATCGTCGCCAGGAAATCCCTTTTGAATAGTGATTGGTTTTTGTTTGCAAAATAGCGCGACACCATAATATGCTTTTTGTCCATGGTAGCAGATATAATAGCCTAACTGATTAACCTGCTCTAAAGGGAATGCACTATCATCAACTTTGGTCTCTTGTAAGCCGATGACATCAGGTTGATGTTTTTCGATGATAGCTTCAAGTTGGTGGATGCGTGCTCTTAGGCTATTAATGTTAAATGAGACAAATTTCATTCGAATTGGTTACCTAATTGAAATATATTTATAAAAATATTTTATAAGATTGAATATATAAATGTAACCTATTATATAAAATATTTTCTTTTATTTATTAATGAGTTATTTTTATATTTAAATTGTTTAGTATGATTAGCAGTGGTTAAATTTTAAAAATATATAAATTTAAAAAATAATTAATTTAATTAAAATTAATAAGATATAATTAAAAATGCACTAAATGAAAATTTATTTTTTCAAAAAATAACAGTTAGATGTAATGATGTCGTTTGCTAAAAATCAATTTATGCAATTAATTAGCCAGGTTTAATTATTTTTCTTTAAATTATTAGCCCAAGTGCTTTTCTCTTAAAGAGCTGTAAAAAGGTATTCTTTTTGAATTTCTGTGTCAGCTATAAATTATTAAATAGATATTTAAATTTTTCTATTTGATATTTAAGATTGAAGTGAAGTAATCATTATGTTTTTCTCAAAAAAGTTAGAAGATTTTATGGAAGTTGTTGAACAAGGTTCATTATCTAAAGCGGCTAGAATATTGCACCGCAGGGCGCCCCCTGTCGAAAAATCAATTAAATATTTTGAGGCCATATTAGGTAAAACGTTGTTTAAAATGAAAAAATGCGGCATGTTTAACAAAGGAAGGGCAAGAGCTTTATAATGATTTAAAAAAATTATATTTGCAGGAAAAGAAATTACCAAAATATATTTTTGTAATAAATTTCCTAATGTGGTTAATATTTATTATGACTGGGGTAAAAACCATTATTTAATAAAAATTTATCAAACAGAAGGTATTAATAAAATACCAATAAACATTTTAAAATTTGATTATGATAAAGTAAATGAAATATCAGATTATGATGGCAATATTTTAATTTTAAGTTCAGAAAAAATTCTAAGTGAACGTTTTATTTTGTTAAAAAATTACAAAAAGAGGCCATTGGTATATTTTGTCGTAAACAACTTTACGAACATGCTGAAAAGAATCTATTAAAATTATTGAATTAATTTTCTTGGCTATGTGATCCAGTTTTATATAAGAGTCAATTTATTCGAGATATAGAATCAAAAACGACGATAGGGGCAAATAGAATCAATATCAGGTGGATGGAAAACAGTGGTTTTTGCGATGGATTAATACAAAATGGTGATTACATCGGTTTAACCGATAAATTACCCGAAATCTTTTAATCAACCCCTGACATTATTTTTCTACCACTAGATGAGCTTAGCATGAAAAATAGCTGTTATTTTTATAAATCTAAAGCACATGGGTAGTATTTTGAATCGATTTATTGATGCAATTGAAAAATATATTAATCAATAGGTAAAATATGAATTGGGCAAAATTATGGTTGATCTGATGCTATAGCTAAGCGACTTAATTTTGATTACACCATATTGAGTGCGAACAAAATATCTGTTTCGCATCCGAGCGCTCTTTTTTTTGCATTTAGCTTGTGCCCATTTATGTTCAATAGGTAGGAAAATATTCCACCATATGCCCCGCATCGATGATGACTTGTTGAATAGTCTGTTTCTTGTGAAAAGTTGCATTATCCATTATCTGCTGAGCTTTCTCATATTCAGAAAATGATCCAGCACGAAAAGCATGATATTTTGCCAGTTTTACTTGAGCTAAAACCCAAAGTAAATCAAACACTGGCAAATTATAAAATTAATTATCGGCAGCTAAAATATATTAATAAAATTGGACTATTATTTGATTTTGCAGAGCTTTCTGATAAACAAATAGGTTTTTATTGCCTTGATATTGAGTATTCTTCGGGTGATGGCGTTATGGCTGCATTATTACTTAGAATTGCATTTAATGAATTATTGAAAACCTATTTTAATAGTCAATCAAACAAATTATTTAATATTAGTGAAATGCTTGAGAAAATAAACACTTTATTAATTGATTTAGGTATTAAAGGACAATTTTCAATTTTATTAAGTTATTTTCATACTGAAAGTAAAACAATTGTATTAGCTTCAGCAGGATTTAATTTAAAATTAAAAACTGAGAATAAAGAAGTCGAATTGTCATCAAGTGCACCATTGGGTAGCTTACAATCAACTGCTTATCAGAAAATAATGGAAAAAGGAATAGATTGGCAATGTAAAATATGGAATCATAAACATCGAATGACTTTAATGTTTAATTCATTGGTAGAAATATTATAATTATTTACTTTTTGCAGGATTGTTAACATAGGCCAATTTTCTCTAGTTTGCTATTTATTTGGTACATTTTACTGCTATACTCGCCACAAAAGTTGTTGAAAATCTATCTGTCACATTTCATTAGTATATTGTATTTAGGTAACTTGGTAGAAAAAATGAAATTAAAAAAAGCAGAAAAAAAAGTTAGCAAAGCTGTTATTCCTGTCGCGGGATTAGGAACTCGCATGTTGCCGGCAACCAAAGCGATCCCTAAAGAAATGTTACCTTTAGCGGATAAACCACTTATTCAGTATGTAGTAAATGAATGTATATCTGCTGGTATTCATGAAATTATATTAGTCACTCACTCTTCAAAGAACTCAATAGAAAACCATTTTGATACCAGTTTTGAATTAGAAGCAATTTTGGAAAAGCGCGTTAAACGGCAATTATTAAATGATGTACAATCCATATGCCCAAGTCATGTCACAATCATGCAAACGAGACAAGGTATCGCAAAAGGGCTTGGACATGCCATTTTATGTGCAAAACCATTGGTAGGAGAGGAGCCTTTTGCTGTAGTTTTACCGGATGTAATTATTAATCAATATTCTTCGGATTTGAAACAGTATAATTTAACAGCGATGCTGAAACGTTATCATGAAACATCAGCCAGCCAAATTCTTGTTGAGCCGGTACCAAAGGAGTCTGTATCGAATTATGGTGTTGTAGATTGTGATAGTTATGAATTAAAAGCCGGTGAAAGCAAAATTATTAAAGGCGTTGTTGAAAAACCTAAAATTGAACTGGCGCCATCTAATTTATCTATCGTGGGGCGTTATGTATTGTCAGACAAAATTTGGCCTTTATTAGAGAAAACACCAATGGGAGCAGGTGATGAAATCCAGTTAACTGACGCGATTGAAATGTTAATAGAAGGAGAACCTGTTGGAGCCTATCATTTACACGGTAAAAGCCATGATTGCGGTAATAAATTGGGTTATATGAAAGCATTTGTTGAATATGCTATGCAGCATGAATTTTTAGGTGATGAGTTTTCCGCGTGGCTAAAAAAATATCTTAGATTGCTAATTGTCGATAAATTTGATTCAAATCAATAAAAAACCTACATGGTATTTTTATACAAAATTGCCTATTTGTTATTACAAATTTATTTTAACAAGTTCTATTTATGCGTAAAATTAAAATGAGATTTATTAATTATATAAGTAGGCAAGGATGTTGTTTAAATGGAGATATTACAAACTATTTCAAATAATAATTTGATTTTGCTGATCATATATCACTTCAGTTGCTAGCTAAAATTTCTTTTGTTAGCGCATGAGCTTTTATCAATAATATTTATGTTAACACTGATCATAATTATGATAAAAAAGTATAGTAATTATATTTAATTGATTTATCTTGTATCAGATTAGCCGTTTATTTTTTGTTTATAAAGTAATCTGTTTATTATTTCTATAGTAAATTTTTTCATAATGAATAGAATGAAATTTAACAACCTCTCTAACAAAATAAAATAGAGAGAAGTCTAATAATGAACATTGAATGCATGGACTTTATGGCAATAAAAAAACGATACTATTTCTTGAAGGAATAATTTGAAATGTTTAGACAACAAAAATTTACATTACATTGTGTATCGCTGATAACAAAATATTTATATTAATAGTAGTTGTACATTTTTATGCCGGTTTCTTTATTATAGGAAAGGTATGGTTAGTTATTAGTGAAAAGTGGCTGGTATGTAAATGTATTTAGTATTTATCTTAGCGAGCAGAGTTTTACGCTTTGATATATTAGACCTTATTGAGATTTGTTATTTATTGTGTAATAAATGTTAATGATATGTGTAACAGAAATACCCTTTATATAAAGGGTATTTTTAAAGTAGGGAAAGGACATTTAGATTAAAAAATCATCCATATCTTTACCTTCCCCTAGTGCTTTTTTGATCACAGCTGGTGTACGACCTTGACCGGTCCAGGTTTTGATTTCACCATTTTCATCTTTATATTGAAATTTAGCCGGTCTTGCTGCGCGTTTAGTACGGTTAGATGTTTTTGAAGGAGTTTTTGCAGTAACTAGATCATCTAAACTGAGTCCTTCTCCTTCCAGTAATTTAATATATTTTGCAATTTTTTGACTATGAGCTTCTAATTGTGCTCTTGCTTGATTTTCATCTTCACGACGTTCATCTACAACGGTATTAAATTTATCATGTATTTCTTGCAATGATTCTAACGGCATTTTTCTTGCTATCGCACGTAAGGTACGAATGTTATTTAATGATTTAAAATATTTCAATGAATCGCTCATTTTCCTAGTCTCGAATTAAAATGAATGTTGGCTGATGTCTACTAATAATAGAATGCTATTTTATTTTCTGCAATAGTGAAGTTACAAAATAAGGTTAAATTTATTTTTTAAACTTAAACTACTTTGCAAAAGCAATATAAGCTTTCACTATAAAAATATTATTTATCTTATATTAGATACCATAGATAATTAAAAATCTATACAAAAATGATAGAACTGATTTTATATTTGAATTTCATTCAGATATAAAGATGATGTTTTTTATTTTTATTCAACTTTATGGTATGTAATATAAACTAAATTTTAACTTAATATGTGTAAAAGAGTTTTCTTATTAAGCTTTTCTTGAGTTATCACTACTGGGTATCTAAGTTTTTTGATGAATGTTAGTTATTAATAATCTTTTCTTATCACATACTTTTTTAAAATAAAGATGTTGTTTGTAGAACGTGACATTTAAAGATACGAATTTTTTCATGACTATAAACATTACTAAGAAATCTGTTATGTTACTTATCAATATTTATAATCAAATGAAATGAAAAATAATTTTTGATAATGTATTTGGTAAACTTTCAAAATATTTGTCTAAATAGGTAAGAAGAAAGGGCTAATGGCTCAGCTTTATTTCTATTATTCAGCAATGAATGCTGGTAAATCAACTTCACTACTTCACTACTTCACTACTTCACTACTTCACTACTTCACTACTTCAGTCTTCAGTCTTCAGTCTTCAGTCTTCAGTCTTCAGTCTTCATATAATTATAATGAACGGGGAATGAATACGCTTATTTTCACCGCTGAGATTGATACCCGATTTGTTCAAGGTAAAGTAACCTTCAGAATTGATTTAGCTGCAGATGCAATATTATTTTTCGCAACAGACAGATATGGGGAGATTAATAAAAAAATAGCGGACAAAAAATTCATTGTGTGCTTGTTGATGAGTGTCAGTTTTTAACTAAAGAGAAAGTTAGTCAGCTTTTTTAAATTGTTGATTATGCCAATATACCGGTTTTGTGTTATGGATTAAGAGCAGATTTTCGTCGTGAGTTATTTATTGGCAGTCACTATCTGTTAGCTTGGGTAGATAAACTTATTAAACTAAAAACCATTTTTTATTGTGGTCATAAAGCAAGTAGGGTTTTGCGATTAGATGATAATGGGCTTGCTGTCTATTAGGGAGAACAGATTGAAATTGGTGGTAATGAAAAATATATCTCAGTCTGTCGTAGACATTATATGGATGCAATTAATCACACAAAATGTATAGAGGCAGGTGAAAAACCTTTTTCCGTTGTTCTATTTAAATAATTTTTAACTCCCCATATTAGGTTATTATTCTTAAATGAAAATTAATTACGTAAGATAACTATTTTAGTTTTAAATTATTTTAAATAAGGATTGGTAAAATATTTTGCGATTAAAAAAGCACCGAATATATATTCAGTGCTAATTTTTAACTAAATGGTTACAAATAAAATGTTTATTAAGTAGATTATTTTACTAGATGACTTTTTTCCTCTGTTTGCAGAAATATATTTTTCTCTTCAGTAAAATTATTACCATAGTATGAATCTAATATAATTTGTTTTAGTTCAGCGATCAACGGAAAGCGAGGATTCGCACGAGTACATTGATCATCAAACGCATCTTTAGATATAGCTAAGCGTCTTAATTTTGATTACACCACATTGAGTGCGAACAAAATATCCGTGTCGCATCCGAGCGCTTTTTTTTGCATTTAGCTTATGCCCATTTATAGCTGGGCGACTTTAAAATGATTACAAGTAATTACTCTATATCAGTAAATTTATATTGGAGAAAAACATATATTTTGTAATCAAAATTAAGATGCTTAGCTATAATATTGATATCAAATAATCCGATAGCAAACAGCGTTGTGCCCAATAAAGCACCGATAACATTTGTTCTTCCTTTAGCTCCCCAGTTCTTGAGACCAACACACCGTTGACCTTTCGGGGAATAGCCGTGAGTCCGCTGGGTATCGTGTGAAAAACCACTTTTATCAATAAAAACAATATGCTTGCCTTCTTTTCATACTGTTGTTTTTTATTGAAACGTTTGTCGAGTGTTTTCGTCGGCTTTCGGATGACCTAGAGTTTTTTATAAGTCAATCCCATTTTTTAAAGAGCTTGCCAAATGGCCTTCTGACAAACGCCAAAACGCTCTGCACGCTCTTTTTGGTAAGTATCTGGATATTGTTCAATATCTTTTATCAACTCGGATTTATCGATTTTTCGCTGACGCGTAGTCGATGCTTTTGGCTCTATTTGATTAATCCAACGCGATACAGATGCAGAGCCAATCCGAAATTGCTTCGCTGTTTCTCGGATACTCAACCCTTCTTATTCCATCGTAAATATCACTTTACGTCTAAAATCAATTGAATAGCTCATATAAATAATGTCATCAAAATTAAGTCGCTTAGCTATAGTTAGCGGCTAAAAATAGCATCAAGCCATGAAATCATTACTATTGATCTGGTTATATAACAACGTCGATGCATTAGCTTGCAAAGCGCTAAATTTAGCGCGTCTATTAGTTGCGACTTATTGGCTGGCTTTATACTCAGCTTCGGCTTTAATAAAGCGTTTCACAGCGCTCTGGCTAGGTACGGTAGTTAACAGGCTAACGACAACAATGGCGATTGAGGCAAAAATAAAACCGGGAATAATTTCATATAAACCAAACCACTTATATTGCATCCATATCAATACCCGTTAAGGCACCGACCAGTATACCGGCTAAAGCAGCATAGCAATTTATACGTTGCCACAAGACAGAAATTAAGATCACTGGAAAAAAGGCCGCGCCAAAGCCCGTCCAGGCGTTGCTAACCAAAACCAATACTTTATTATTGGGATCACGAGCAATAAAAATAGCTATTGCCGCCACCACTAACACCATGGCACGACCAACCCAAACTAACTCTCGCTGGCGAGCTTTAGGTTTGATAAACGGTTTATAGAGATCTTCAGTCAACGCACTGGAACAAACCAATAATTGACAACTTAAGGTACTCATCACAGCAGCTAAAATGGCTGATAACAATATCCCTGCCAGCCAAGGATTAAATAAAATAATGGCTAATTCCATAAATACTCGCTCAGGATTAGCCATAACCGCACCGGCAACGGTGGGATGCAGATCAAAATAATCAATGGCAAAAAAACCAACCGCAATCGTGCCTGCTAAACAGAGTACCATCCAGCTCATACTATAGCTAAGCGACTTAATTTTGATTACAAAATATATGTTTTTTTCCAATATAAATTTACTGATATAGAGTAATTACTTGTAATCATTTTAAAGTCGCCCAGCTATATGTTCAATTGGATTAAGATCTGGCGAATAGGTAGGCAAAAATATTCCACCATATGCCCCGCATCGATGATGACTTGTTGAATACTCTGTTTCTTGTGAAAAGTTGCATTATCCATCATGATTACACTGTTTTTAGGAAGTACTGGGATAAGGACTTGGGTGACCCCTGCATAGAAAACATCGCTGTTAATATTGATATCAAATAATCCGATAGCAAACAGCGTTGTGCCCAATAAAGCGCCGATAACATTTGTTCTTCCTTTAGCTCCCCAGTTCTTGAGACCAACACACCGTTGACCTTTCGGGGAATAGCCGTGAGTCCGCGGGGTATCGTGTGAAAAACCACTTTCATTAATAAAAACAATATGCTTGCCTTCTTTTTCATACTGTTGTTTTGTTGAAACGTTTGTCGAGTGTTTTCGTCGGCTTTCGGATGACGTAGAGTTTTTTATAGGTCAATCCCATTTTTTTAAGAGCTTGCCAGATGACCTTCTGAAAAACCTCAAAACACTCTACACGCTCTTTTTGGTAAGCATCTGCATATTGTTCAACATCTTTTATTAACTCGGATTTATCAATTTTTCGCTGACGCGTAGTCGATGCTTTTGGCTCTATTTAATTAATCCAACGCGATACAGATGCAGCGCCAATCTGAAATTGCTTCGCTGTTTCTCGGATACTCAACCCTTCTTCTTCGATCGTAAATATCACTTTACGTCTAAAATCAATTGAATAGCTCATATAAATAATGTCATCAAAATTAAGTCGCTTAGCTATATGTGGCTTTTAAGCGGGAAGCCGAAAATGAAAAAAGGCGATTGCTATTACCGAGATCATCAAAACTAGAAAATTTAATAAACATTCACGCCTCAACACCTCAAAACCTCACCGGAAGAAATTACATGATGGAAAAATATTCCAGCCCCTTGTCGTATCTATAGGCTGGGGCGACAACTGTTATTGGCATTCTCACGCTCGAACAGTGGGTAGCTGTGATAGGTATTATCTGCACGATAGGGACATTTTTAATCAACGTGTTACTACCGCCGAAGGGAGTACAAACTCAAGGAGCGTCAGTATGAAAATACCGAAAAAATATTGATGGCAATGGGCGGTAGCGCGTTGTTTTTGGCCTCAAGCATGATAACGCATTTCGAAGGGTTAAGACTTAAACCGTATTTTGACGGGGGTGGTATTCTTTCTGTTTGCTACGGTCACACAGGCAATGATATTGAGCGTAACCGGAACGGTACACCAAAGCCGAATGTGATAAGTGTGGCTTGGTGACGATTTGAAAGTGGTAAAGCGTCATGTTGACCCGCTGGTTAAGGTCAATATCAATATACTGACTCAAGCAGCGCTTTACTCATTTGCTTACAACGTGGGCGTGGGGAATTTTGCGAAATCCATATTACTTAAAAACCTCAACGCCAATGACGGAAAGGGCGCTTGTGATGAGATGAAGCGATGGGTTTATGTTGATGGTAAAAGTGGAAAGGGTTAATGACCCGTCGGGAAATAGAGAGCGTAATATGTTATGGCGACCTTACACATTTATCGTAGCGATTATTGTCGCATTGGTTTTGTCACTCGTTTTCATCAACGAACGTTATCAAACCATCAAACAAAACTATCAAGCGCTAAAACAGCATTATCAAGAGCAAATTGATGCCGTGAAATTACAACAGGATAAGATCGATGCTTTGCAAAAGATTGATATTCAACGCATCGAGGAAATGAAAAATGCCAAAGCTAAAATTTCCAAGCTCGATGATGCTGTTCGCGCTGGCACTAAGCGGTTGCGCGTCAACGCCGTGTGTCGAATACCTAAAACCACTACCGCCAAGAGCAGATGTGATGAAGCCACCCCACAACTTGGTGAGGCAGCTAGACAGGATTATTTTCGTCTCAGAGCGATGATAGTTGAAAAAGAAAAGCAGACGGAATATCTACAGCAGTACATCAAAACACAGTGTAAATAGGAAAAATAAGTGAAAAAATAATAGATAGCGTTAAGGAAAGTTGGGTGCATTGCATTCTCTCTATGTTGATTTTTCTGGTGTTGTTTTTAAAAATAATCCGTTTTTTAACGTTGGTGTTGCACTGGTTTGGTGTTTGATTGTATTGGCGGTAGCAATGTCAACCTTGAACGTTAATTTTTTCAAAATACTTAATTTGTCTAGAGGTGAAGCTAGAGAAGGATTTATTAACTATGCAAAAAGGATTAACAATCAAACAAATTTTAGCAAAATGCTGAATAAAGTTCTGATTTGTATTGAGTTGGTCAGTTTGGCCTATTGTGGTTGGATAGCGACAGGAATTATTTTTTAATCACTATTTTTGTGATGAAAATGTCTGTTATAGCTGGGCGACTTTAAAGTGATTACAAGTAATTACTCTATATCAGTAAATTTATATTGGAGAAAAACATATATTTTGTAATCAAAATTAAGACGCTTAGCTATAAAAGATGTTGAACAATATCCAGATGCTTACCAAAAAGAGCGTGCAGAGCGTTTTGGCGTTTTTCAGAAGGTCATCTGGCAAGCTCTTAAAAAATGGGATTGACCTATAAAAAACTCTACGTCATCCGAAAGCCGACGAAAACACTCGACAAACGTTTCAACAAAAAAGAACAGTATGAAAAAGAAGGCAAGCATATTGTTTTTATTGATGAAAGTGGTTTTTTACACGATACCTCGCGGACTCACGACTATTCCCCGAAAGGTCAACGGTGTGTTGGTCTCAAGAACTGGGGAGCTAAAGGAAGAAAATGTTATCGGAGCTTTATTGGGCACAACGCTGTTTGCTATCGGATTATTTGATATCAATATTAACAGCGATGTTTTCTATGCATGGGTCACCCAAGTCCTTATCCCAGTACTTCCTAAAAATAGTGTAATCATGATGGATGATGCAACTTTTCACAAGAAACAGAGTATTCAACAAGTCATCATCGATGCGGGGCATATGGTGGAATATAGCCGGGCGACTTTAAAATGATTACAAGTAATTACTCTATATCATCAGTAAATTTATATTGGAGAAAAACATAAAAAAGAGCACTCGGATGCGACACAGATATTTTGTTCGCACTCAATATGGTGTAATCAAAATTAAGTCGCTTAGCTATATTTCATCAATAATCAGTATATTGACTGCGATGAAATTTTCATTTAGCACTCGTATACGATAAATAAAAATAACCCTCGTATTAATGGAGAATTGAATAATGAAATATCTTAAATCAATGACAGCGCTCTGTACCGTGCTATTTATGGGATTATTCCTTTCTGCTTGTGCTCCAACACCAAAAACAGAAGGAACTAGTGGATATATTAATGATACGGTTATTACAACTAAAGTAAAGACAGCATTATTGGCAGAAAAAAACTTGAAATCAACGCAAATCAATGTTGAAACCTTTAAAGGTCATGTGCAATTGAGCGGTTTTTTCAGTTCGCGTGCCGACGCTCAGCGTGCAATTCAAGTAACACAAGGTGTAGCAGGTGTACAATCAGTCATTGATTCGATGAAAATACGATGATTGTTTTACTTTTCAGCCCCTATATAGGGGCTGAAATAAATATAATTTATCGCTATTGGCCCCTCAAATCAGATAATAAAATAATCGCTTTTATCATCATAAAGTCATTACCATATCAATTATCAAAACCAATCATTACATTTTTATATTCAAAATTACTATAATATAAATATCACTCTATTTTTAGTATTTTATCCTTACTTATAGAATAACCACAAAATTTACTGATATAGCTAAGCGTCTTAATTTTGATTACAAAATATATGTTTTTCTCCAATATAAATTTACTGATATAGAGTAATTACTTGTAATCACTTTAAAGTCGCCCAGCTATATAGCAATAGCTTTACTATAGAAAAGCTATACGCTCTCTTCACTGTCAGTTACAATATACAATTAAAATGTGATGATAAAAACCAGTTATAGGAGCAGTTCTCATGTCCATTACGGCCAACTCACTTATCAGCGATAGCTTTAATTTTTTTAAAAATCAGCTGAGCGGCCTTTTTATCCTGTCATTCATTTCAGCTACCATCAGTCTAATACTTTATTATTTTCTGGTTCCCATCGATGAAATGGCAACCATTTCCAAAACCCTTGGTGGTCAAAATGACTCAATTTCACTTTTAACCTGGGTAAGTCAATTATCTGATGAAGAAAAATCGATAATGATGAGAGTCTCACTACTCTCATTGGCTGCTGTTTTTATCGGATTAATATTATTAGTTTCTTCAGTAGTTACTTATTTGTCAGAACTCAGTACCGGCAATAGCATCAGTGCAGGGCAAGCTTTTGTGCTTTCGTTACGTATATTACCTAACATGTTAATTTTGTTAGTTATATGCACAATTATAATTTATTTTGGCTTTATGCTATTCATCTTACCGGGTATCATTTTAGCTATCGGTTTTTCCTTATCACCCATCATCTTAATAACCGTCAAAAACATTATGCCGCTACGAGCCATGAGTCAAAGTTGGAAAATAGCATTACGTCATTGGTGGTTAATTCTAGCAATTTTATTACTTTGGCTAGCATTGCAAATGTTACTCACTATGCTACTTGGACAATTTCGTTTTTTACCGAGTATGGTGAATAATATTATCTCTTTTACATTGAATAATTTACTTACCTCTTTTACATTGATCTATTTTTTCCGCCTTTATATGTTAGTTGTAAAAACAAAAAATTAACCAAATAAAAATACCACGACTATTATTTACCATTAGATGGCGTGGTAAAAATTTACTATTAACTTAAACAATTAAACATTAATTAAAAAACCAACGTGCTGACTGAAAATCGCACTGTATTCGTAATAACAAGTTAATTACTTCAATATATTAATAGTGAATTTTATTGCTCAGTAGATAATTTTTTGATAAAAATATATACCTACTCACTGTGTAACATTATTATCAATTAAGGTAATATAATATAAAAAAATTGGCAATAGCATATTTTATAATTTACTTATCAAATAATTATAAAAATTCATATTTACTCGAAAAGGATCAGAATAAGCGCCCTCATGAGACAACTATTAGATTTTATTCCTCTCATTTTTTTCTTTATTGTATATAAAAAAGTAGATATTTTTTACGCATCTGGCGCATTAATGATTGCCACCGCTTTATCGATGCTGCCCATTTATCTTATCTACAAAAAAATTGAAAAAAGTTCGTTAATTACTTTAGTCATCGTGATCATTTTTGCTGGATTGACGTTGATTTTCCACAGTGATCTTTTTATTAAATGGAAAGTGACAGTTATTTACGCTATTTTTTCACTAGCACTGTTAGTCAGCCAATATTTTACCCAAAAACCATTAATCGAGAGAATGCTGAGTAAAGAGATCCATTTAGCTGATGAGATTTGGCATAAATTAAATTTATCATGGGCAATCTTTTTTGCTATCTGTGCACTAGTAAATATTTATGTTGCCTTTTGGCTACCTCAGGATGTCTGGGTTAAATTTAAAGTTTTTGGTTTGACCGCGGTCACACTAATATTTGCAATACTTAGCATGGTGTATATCTATAAACATCTCCCTAAAGAAAAAAGTAATTGATCTGATAACAACAGATACCTACTTCCAGCAGGTATATTGTGGCAAATAAAAGAAGTAAATTTTTCATGGCACAACAACAATTACCACAAGGAAAATTAGTTCTCAGTACATTACCAATGCCGGCCAATACAAATGCTAATGGTGATATATTCCGCGGATGGCTAATGTCACAAATGGATATTGGCGGTGCAATTTTAGCAAAAGAAATTGCACTTGGTCTTGTTATTACTGTCGCCGTCAATGGGATCACGTTCCAAAAACCAGTCTCAGTCGGCGATGTAATTTGTTGTTATGCTCGCTGCATTAAAACAGGTAACACCTTTATTACCATCAATATTGAAGTTTGGGCCAAGAAAATTTCCAGTGAGCCAGTAGGCTAAGATTATCGAGCCAGCGAAGCCATTTTCACTTACGTTGCTGTTAATGAGGATAATTCTCCCCGTTGTTTACCTGAAGAAAAACGTGATTACCAATTATCTAACTCTGATAACGTATCTCCCAATTAATCTATTTTTAAAGGCTAATTTACCTTGGCCTTTAAGCAAGCTTAATGACTAAAGCTATTTAAGAAAGATTAATTGAACCATCGATTTTAAACAGGAATGTCTTTTTTAATTCCTTATCCGGAATTTTTTTATAATATAGCTAAGCGTCTTAATTTTGATTACAAAATATAGCTTGGCGACTTTAAAATGATTACAAGTAATTACTTTATATCAGTAAATTTATATTGGAAAAAACATATATTTTGTAATCAAAATTAAGACGCTTAGCTATACCGTGGCGTAACCCCGATTTATTGTAATAAAGAAACTAATACGATTAATGCTATTAAAAATGCCATTCAATGCCTGCTGGAAAAAATTATATTGAGCCAGCTGATTTAGTCTTAGTCACCCAGGGCGATCAAATGGGTCAGATTGGTAGCAGCAATATCTTCCGAATATTAAAAGTCGAATAATTTCACATCATAAATACATTTAACCCCATTATATACACGGGGTTTTTAATTACGTAAAATATTACTATCATTTTTACCGATTTTTTATGACCCAGTCATTATTATTTCTAATAAATGAATTAGAAAAAATAATATAAATTAATTGAATATGAAATTAATTAAACTAAAAATTTAGATTTTAATTGATAAAATATCTGACTTTTTACTTTTCTTGCCACTAAAGAAAAAGAGATTCTTTATCATTTATTTGTTAAAGAGATTTAAATATGCATGAAAAAATAATTTCAGCTACTGTTTATTGGCTCTTAGTTTATTATCAACACCAAAATTAGCAATCAATCAAAAAATAAAATATAACGGAATAATAATTTATTCTACAATAGAAAAATAAATTAAATAAGTTTACAATATCTGATAAAGGTGAAGATAATATCGACATTAAAGCACCTGATAATAATGGTATATCATATAATCAATATTGGCGATTTAATACTAATAAAAGCGTAATAGTACAACTTAATAACGATGAAAATCAAAATAAAAATATACTTTCTCAAGGCGCACAATCAATAAAATTAATTATTAATCAAATTAATTCTAGCGAAAAAAAATTTACATGGTTTGCTAAATATAAAATGAATATATTATCCCATCTTCAATAAATATTACCACTAAAAATTTAATTAACCACCAGGATACAGGCATTAAAGAACCCGAAGGGATCGTCACACTTGAGACTTATAAAAGAAAAGGTTATTTTGACAAAAATATAAAACAAAAATTTTATAAACTTAATTAATTAGTTGCTTATCCATAATTTAACTGACTAACAAAATATCTAATTGTTTTTATTAAAATGTCTGATTTCATCAAAAATATCATTTTTTATTACATTTATTATGGGATAAAAAAGTAAAAATATATTATAAATAATTTTATTGGTATCTTGCGCCGCTTGATTAGCTATCAAGCGGTATTTTTTATCAATAAAGATCATCGCGGCAATAAGGTTCTATCTCGCCGTTTTTGCGCGTTTTTAATAATTTTAATATCCAGGTATATTGTGCCAGATAAGGTTTAACTAAATATTCCAACTCTTCGTTCATGCGCCTGGCAATATAGTGATTACTTTGCCCAGCAATATCAGCCATTGGCTCACGAATATAGATATGTAATTGGTGAGTTTTATAGTCATAAACCGGAAATAATGGGACAATCTCCGCTTTACAAACCTTCATCAAGCGCCCTAGTCCCGGTAAGGTTGCTTTATAGGTTGCAAAAAAATCAACAAACTCAGTATGTTCTTCACCATGATCTTGATCTGGTAAATAAAATCCCCAATAACCTTGCCTGACACTAGTAATAAAAGGTTTAATGCCCGCTTCACGAGAATGTAAACGACCACCAAAATGATGACGCGCTTTGTTCCATAAATAATCAGCCACAGGATCCTTTTGATGATGAAACATGGCTGCCATTTTTTGGCCTCGAGCCGCTAATAACATGGCTGGAATATCAACGGCCCAACCATGAGGTACCATAAAAATAATATTACGCTGTTGCTCTTTTAATTGTTCAATAATTTGTTCATTATGCCAATGAGTTCGTGCTAAAGTTTTATCTACGCCGCGTAAAACTAATTCGGCTAATATTCCAAAAGATTGCGGTGCTACAGCAAACATTTCATCAACATATTTCTCTCTTTGCTGCTCCGTCAATTCTGGAAAACAATAAAGCAAATTAATTTTTGCCCGCCTACCCGAGCTTTTTGCTAACTTACCAATTAACTTACCCATTTTTGCCAGTAACAGATCGCGTAACTTAATAGGCAAATAAGCTGTTCCAGCTAATAGGAATGCACCAACCCACATCCCCCAATATCTGGGATGTAGGTAAATACGATGAAAGGTAGGAATATAACCAAGTTTACTATCTGTATCCTGTTCTTTATTCATTAGTACAATCAAATACAACGTATAAAAATCTAAAATCTGAGATACATTATAATATTAACCTTATGATTTACAAAAAATAATTATGGCAGTAAATAAAATGTTAGTTTACAACCTAATTAGCTAACAAAAATCATATTAATCGCTTGCCAGCTTGGATTTATTCTCTTTAACCGATGCCTGAAAGAGTTGATGATCTTTACCTGTTAATCCACCTGAGTGAGGTAAATTAGCTGTTAATGGGTTAACTGCCCGCTGATTAAACCATAACTCATAATGAAGATGAGGGCCGGTAGTACGTCCAGTATTACCTGATAATCCTATGCGTTCACCTCTTTTTACTTTCTGACCTGGTTTAACCAATAATTTACGTAAATGCATATAACGAGTGGTATACTGACGCCCATGACGAATAGCAATAAAATTACCGGCCGCTCCACTATATTTCGCCACAATAACTTCACCATCACCAACCGCTAATATTGGTGTCCCGACGGGCATAGAAAAATCAACTCCCTCATGAGGAGCTGGACGCCCTGTTACCGGATTTATACGACGCAAACTAAAAGGAGAAGAGACTCTAAAGGTTTTGGCTGTAGGATAACGTAAGAAACCGCGCTCTAAGCCATTAGCTTCACTATCATAATAGCGACCATTTTCAGCTCGGAAGGCATAGTAATTCTTACCATTAGTTAATAAATAAACCCCCAACAAACGACTCTGTTCACTGTGCCCATCAAGCATTTCACGACTTAACAAGACCGAAAATTTATCACCTGACTTTAGCTTACGCAAATCGATCTGCCATTGTAGTGCTTTAGACACTTCACGTGCTTCGTTATATGTTAAGCCTGAATTAACTGCACTAGAGGTAAAATTACCATTTATTTTACCTTGGATAACCTTATCAGCCCAAACACCTTGACGAATTTGCTTCTCTTCATTAAAAGTACTAGAGGCATCTTGGCGAGTATAAACACGTGTTTCACGCTGTGAAATAATCCATATCAGTGTCTGTAATTCTCCATCTTTATTTAATTCCCAGCTTAACGTTTGCCCTATTTGCAAATTCCGTAACGCTCGGTGTTGATTAGAAAGAGCGGCCACATCACCAGCATCTAAACCATACTGAGTTAAAATACTAGTCAGATTATCACCGTTTGAAACAACATGTTCATCAGGTGTATCAGCTCCCTTTTCATCAGTTACCCCTTCATCAGGTAACTGTTCGCTGCTATCGGTGATAATATCATCGGTATCCGAGTTATCTACTTGGCTGGTATTAGTTTCACTTTTATCTTTAATACCAAGAATAATACCTGGTTTTATTAGCAATGATTCTTGAGAAATATTTTCATCTTTATCATCGGGTTGAATAACAACAGGCCGCCAAATTGCGACAGCCAATGTTGCTATGGTTAATGTGCCTAGCATAATTTTATGCGGTTTAGGCAAATTGCCATATACCTTAACGATAGTCTTCGCCATCTGCTGCACGTATTAAATTCCTTCTAGTTCTTATCCAAGCAACTTTTAAATTGATTAGATAACGCTGTTAAAAACTCCACATAGCTATCCTTACTTAATCCGATGCAGCTCCCTAATGGATCTAATGTCCCCATATATACATCGGTATCTTTTATAACAGCTTTAATCACCGCTGGCCTGAATTGTGGTTCAGCAAAAACACAAACTGCTTTTTTCTGAGCCAACATTGTTCTTATTTGATATAGTCTTTGGGCGCCAGGCTGAATGATAGGATTAATAGTAAAATAACCTAACGAGGCTAAATGATAGCGTTTTTCAAAGTAACCATAAGCATCATGAAAAACAAAATATCGCTTATCTCCAACCGACTGTAACATCTTAGCAATATTTTGATCAGTTTGCGTGAATTTCTCATCGAATTTACGAAGGTTTACGTCCAACTGTTTTTTATATTTAGGATATAAAGCCACTAATCGGTGGTGGATAATATTAGCAGCAATACGTGCAATGTCTGGTGATAACCAGATGTGCATATTATACTCACCATGTGAATGATGCTCATGGTGATGACCATGAGAATTTTTATTATTTACCGCTGTGCTATCTTCGCTGCTTTTCAGTAAGCGTGCTTTTATAGCTCGATGTTCAGCTAATGTGATTAGTTTTTCAGTGGGTAATTGTGCTAATGGTTTCTCTAAAAAAGTTTCTAAATTTGAGCCAACCCAAATGAAAAGATCAGCAGTTTTGATTTTTTCCAGATCGGAAGGTTTTAAAATATAATCATGGGGTGAAGCACCATCAGGTAATAATATTTGTACCTCAGTAACACCATTAGTAATGGCTACGGCAATAAAACCTAACGGACGAATTGACGTAACTACATCAGCTTGAGTAGTAGATAAGAAATTGAGTAATAGTCCAGCAAGAATGTATTTTTTTTCCATAGTTTTTTGAACAATTTTTTTTGTTTTGTGTAACATAGAATAGTTTCCATAGACTAATTTTGATAATGTTATATTATAACTCTTTAACCATCCTGCAAGAATTATTTAGCATGCAAACGCTATTAAGCTTAAAAAATATTGCTGTTAGTTTTGGTTCACACCAAATTGTCGAAAACATCTCCTTTGATCTATATGCTGGAGAAATATTAACACTATTGGGGCCAAATGGTGCTGGTAAATCTACGCTAGCTAAAATACTTCTCGGCCTAATTACCCCTAGTCAAGGAGAAATAATTTACCAAGCTAAATTGCGCATCGGTTATGTGCCACAGAAATTATCGCTGGATATGACAATGCCTTTGACCGTTAAACGTTTTATGACACTAAAATCTGGAGTAAAAACTACTAATATTATTCCTGCTTTAATACGTGTCGGCGCTGATCATCTTATCGAGCAACAAATGCAAAAACTATCAGGCGGGGAAACTCAACGTGTTCTACTTGCCCAGGCTTTACTGAATCAACCACAATTACTTGTTTTAGATGAACCTACACAAGGCGTAGATATCAATGGTCAAGTCGCTTTATATAATCTAATTGATAATATTCGTACCGAATCAAATTGTGCTGTTTTTATGATTTCACATGATCTCCACCTTGTGATGGCAAAAACTGATAAAGTACTCTGTATTAATAAAAAAATATGCTGCTCTGGCCGGCCAGAGGATATGGTTTTAGATCCCGAATTTATTGCTATGTTCGGCCATCGTGGGATAGAACAAATCGGTATCTATCGCCACCATCATCATAATCATCAATGCGATTTAAATAATGAGATTGATGATAAACCTACAGGGAACTGTCATCATGATTGAATTATTACTACCTGGGTGGTTAGCTGGTATGCTTTTAGCCATTGCCGGAGGACCACTAGGCTCTTTCGTTGTCTGGCGGCGTATGTCATATTTTGGTGATACTCTCGCTCATGCTTCATTACTTGGTATCGCTTTTGGTTTATTACTCAATGTTAATCTGTTTTATGCCGTTATTGCTATCACCCTTCTTCTTGCAATTTTATTAACCTGGCTAGAAAAGCGCCCACATCTGGCCATCGATACCTTATTAGGCATAATGGCGCATAGTGCCCTATCACTTGGATTAGTCGTCGTCAGTTTAATGGACAATGTTCGTATGGATTTGATGGCTTATTTATTTGGTGATCTATTATCGGTAACCACCGAGGATGTTTTTTCAATCGGGATAGGTGTTGCTATTGTTTGTTCAATTATTGTCTGGCAATGGCGTAATTTAGTGTCAATAACTGTTAATCAGGATTTAGCTTTTGTTGATGGCGTAAAAATACAGCAGCTTAGGGTATTATTAATGCTGGTTACTGCCCTTACCATAGGTATTGCCATGAAATTTGTTGGGGCTTTAATTATTACATCATTATTAATTATTCCCGCCGCTACTGGTAGACGATTTGCCAAAACACCAGAGCAAATGGCAGTAGTTGCTATTATTATTGGTATGTTTGCAGTGACGGCTGGACTTGCTCTGTCTGCTTATTATGATACACCAGCAGGGCCCTCGGTTGTGATCTGTGCCAGTGCTTTATTTGTATTAAGTTTATTTATTAAAATAAAAAACTAATCTATTGATACGATAAAATAAATTATTTTTAAAATTACCTAAACACCCTATTCCCTCACTACAAATCCATCAATTATGACTTGTAGTGAGTTTTTATTTTGCTAATCAAATTAGAACCGGTAACCAACACCAAGCATCCATGTGCCGACTTTTATATTTTTTAAATTAGTATGTTCGAAAGATAATTTAGTATGTTCATATGTAACATCAATAGCTAAATTCTCCACCGGATTAATTTGTAAACCCGCACCATAAACTAATTCAATTTCAGTATCTTTGAAAGCATTTGCGAATGATGACTTTGCCTCAACGCTACCACGAGCCGATCCAATTAAGCCATAGAGACTAATATTGCGATTAAAACGATAGCTAGGACCAAAACTTAATGAAGAATAAATTATAGCTACATTAGCAACTTTAATATCATAAATTTTCAAATAATCTTCTTGATTAGTATAAGTCAACGAACCAATAAAACCCCAGTGATTATCAATTTCATAACGATATTTAATATTAATACCCTTTGGTTTATCCTGAAATTCTTCATCTTTAAATTGTAGATGACTTTGTGCATAATCTAGTGATAGAGTATTTTTACTTGCTGGACAGGCATTCGCAGAAACACAGGAAAATATAGTAGCAATGACAGATCTAATAAACATTTTTTTATTTATCTTCTATTTCTAATAGAATAATATTTAATTCAATAGTCTTTATAAGATATGAAATAAATCGATTACTCTATATATAAAACTAAATATTTTTTTGTTAAATTTAATTTAAACGAAAAAATAAAATTTGACTGAATGACATTCAGTTAGAAGATATATTTAACTTATCATTGATAAAAAGCAGCAATTAAAATAAAAATAAATCGTCCTGCTCTCGCTATCGAAACTAAAAATAATGTAGAGGCAAGTTTTAGCTTACCTCCAAAAAAATGACAATTTTATTAAATACAATTATGACAATATTTAGCCAGTTAGTGAAAAATAACTAAGGTTTCATATTAGCATCTATCACTTGATAAAATGCATTGCCAGCATTGTAAATTGTCCATACACCTAAAATAACCTGATAACCGGTACGATATGGTACATTACAATCAATTTAGACCTCAAATGAAGGCATTTGCCCCCATCTGTGTACGACTGAAAAATGGTTGTAGATCAAATGAGATACGGGCTAACGCCGCATTAGGATCCCAATTTTGTTTTGTGATAAAATACTCCCAACTGGTAGTTCGATGAGGTACGGTCAACGTCCAATGGAAAGTATTTTACCGGGTGAAACATCAACTTTAGTCTAATGAGTAGCAGTCTCTTCATCTATATAGCTAAGCGACTTAATTGTGATGACATTATTTATATGAGCTATTCAATTGATTTTAGAAGTAAAGTGATATTTACGATGGAAGAAGAAGGGTTGAGTATCCGAGAAACAGTGAAGCAATTTTGGATTCGCTCTGCATTTGTATCGCGTTGGATTAATCAAATAGAGCCGAAAGCATCGACTACGCGTCAGAGAAAAATCGATAAATCCGAGTTGATAAAAGATGTTGAACAATATCCAGATGCTTACCAAAAAGAGCGTGCAGAGCGTTTTGGCGTTTGTTAGAAGGCCATTTGGCAAGCTCTCAAAAAATGGGATTGACCTATAAAAAACTCTACGTCATCCGAAAGCCGACGAAAACACTCGACAAACGTTTCAACAAAAAACAGTATGAAAAAGAAGGTAAGAATATTGTTTTTATTGATGAAAGTGGTTTTTGATACGATACCCCGCGGACTCACGGCTATTCCCCGAAAAGTCAACGGTGTGTTGGTCTCAAGAACTGGGGAGCTAAAGGAAGAAAA
>NZ_CACTIE010000087.1 GCF_902713415.1 Arsenophonus endosymbiont of Bemisia tabaci Q2 | reverse complement strand
ATACTCGGCGGACTCACGGCTATTCCCCGAAAGGTCAACTATGTGTTAGTCTCAAGAACTGGTGAGCTAAAGGAAGAACAAATGTTATCGGCGCTTTATTGGGCACAACGCTGTTTGCTATCGGATTATTTGATATCAATATTAACGGCGATGTTTTCTATGCATGGGTCACCCAAGTCCTTATCCCAGTACTTCCTAAAAACAGTGTAATCATGATGGATAATGCAACTTTTCACAAGAAACAGAGTATTCAACAAGTTATCATCGATGCGGGGCATATGGTGGAATATTTACCTACCTATTCGCCAGATCTTAATCCAATTGAACATAAATGGACACAAGCTAAATGCAAAAAAGAGCGCTCGGATGCGACACAGATATTTTGTTCGCACTCAATATGGTGTAATCAAAATTAAGTTGCTTAGCTATAATGTAATGTTTATTAGACCAAAAGATAATTGATAATTTTTTTCTGACTGGCAAGCTAAATACATAAAAATCCAACTACTGTTGCCACGGCTTCAATATAAGATAAATTATAACCATTGCTGCCAAGAGCAATATGTACCATAGTATTACTAGTATTGAAAAACTCCATTCCTGTTACCCTATTAATAGTTATAGTTCAGCTACTTAATGTTAGCAGCAAATAACAACATCCGCTCCAAAAGGCTTCAATGTTCTCTCTCTTAATTTATCATTAATCGATATTTCATGTAATTCACCCTCTTTTTTTAGTCCTTGTTTTATAGTTTTTAAGCTATTCCTTGCCATCCAAGGACCAATGTGCACAAGTCCGGCAGGACGCACACCTTCACCTGCCGTTGGTGCAATATAAAATGATTTCTCTGGACATGCTTGCTGCATTTTATAAAAAATACTTTTATCCGTTTCCACAATTATTTGGTGATTAGGCAAGTTTTGTGCAGCCTGAATCAATTGATCGATTGAGCCAACTGCATCCGCTAAATCAACAACCGCTGTAGAGGATTCTGGATGTGCTAATATTGCCGCATTAGGATACAACATTTTCATTTTCTGCAAGGCTTGAATTTTGAATTCATCATTTACAATACAAGCAGCTTGCTAGCAAAGCATATCTGCACCCGTTTTTCTTTGTACATAATTACCTAAATGACGATCCGGCGCCCAGATAATTTTTTGCCCTTGACTATCTAAATAGTCAATTAATTGAACTGCAATACTGGAAGTTACAACCTAGTCAGCTATAGCCTTAACCGCCGCAGAAGTATTGGCATAAACAACCACCGTTCGGTCTGCGTGTTGATCACAAAATTCAGCAAACGGCTTTGCCGGACAACTTAAGTCTAATGAGCACTCTGCTTTCAATGTAGGCATTAATATTGTCTTTTCAGGATTTAGGATCTTAGCCGTTTCACCCATAAATCTAACGCCAGCGACAATTAAAGTCGATGCAGAATGCCGTGAGCCAAAACGTGCCATTTCCAGTGAATCTGCTACACACCCACCAGTTTCTTCGGCTAGAGCTTGAACATCAGGATCGGTATAATAATGCGCGACTATAACCGCATTTCTTTTTTCCAACAATAGCTTAATAGACCGTTTACAATGTTTTTTTCATTATCCGTCAAAGGCGCTGATTTAACAGGAAATGGGTAGCTAGCTAAATTGAAATCGATAAAATTAGGCATTTTACACTCTTATGTTTAGTATTTAATGTTTTAAATGATATTTTTTAGCCAAAAAACTGTTTATTTGCTAATTTTTTTTGCATACTAAACAAGATAATCAATATTTAAAATTTTGTCGCTTAATTTTTAATATCAAATTGTTCTCAATAACTTATTTTTCTATTTGGTTGTAATAAAGAAGAATACTATTTTTCATCTATATTCTGTATGTACAGTAAAATAAGACAGATAACATGAAATTAGCTTTTGATAGAAATAGTCCGAATATCTTTCGATGGTGGGTCGTACAGGATAACTCGGCCTTACGCCCTCGCCCTTCGGGTCGTTGTGCGAAGCACAACGCTGTCTCGCTTCGCTCGGCTCGAACCTACACAGCTTCTCATCCTGTACTTCACATGCTATATGTTATTTCTGTTCCTTTGGAAAGTAACAAGATATTGTTAGATGGTGGGTCGTACAGGATTTGAACCTGTGACCAATTGATTAAAAGTCAACTGCTCTACCGACTGAGCTAACGACCCATCTGAAGTTACCTGAGGTGATGGCGGAATATATTACTTATTTTTGCTAAGGGTGCAATGTTTTTTTACCGAAAGCATTTAAATGTTTATTAATCATACAATTATCCCCGAAATAGATAGCAATAAATACTTCGGGGTTATTAATTAGAGTGACGCTAATTTCTTTTCTGCCAATTTCGCGCTAGGGCTACTAGGATATGCTTTAATCACCTGTTGATAAAAAACAGGTGCTTTATCATTTTGCCCTTTTTCTTGCATCAGTAACTCTACTTTATAAAGGGATTCTGCCCCTTTGGCTGAATTAGGGTAATTTTTAACAACAGTAGCAAAATAAAAAGCCGCATCATCTTTGTTTCCCTGATTATAATTTAATTGTCCAAGCCAATAATTCGCATTAGGCTGATAATTAGATTTAAGGTAAGTTTTAATAAAATGCTGAAAAGAACTAATTGCCTGAGCAATCTCCTGTTTAGATTTGCTCTTTATTGCAAGTGCAACGGCTCCATCATACTCAGCTTTTTCATTTTCTGGTTTAGCCGTGACAACAGCATTATTACTATTACTATTACTATTGTCGGTACTTCCCTTGACTTTATTTGCACCAGTTGTCAATGAATCCAACTGCGTATAGAGATCTTTTTGCCGCTCAATAACTTGACTTAATTGATATTGGTTTTCCTGAATTTGACCACGCAATGTATCAATGTCCCGCTGAGCATCGGATAACTGCTGCTGAATTTGATATAATAACTGCTCTTTAGAATTGACCGCTGTCTCAATTTGCATTAGACGATCACTTGTAGAGCCTGAGCCGACATTAATGATTGGCGCTTGGGCGGTAGCGACTACTGGAGCCGCTACGCCAACTAATAACGACAGACTCAAATAAAGATGTCTGAAGTTACTATTCATATAATACTCTTAATACACAAGTATCGCACGACGATTTTTGGCATATGCCGATTCGTCATTACCTTCTATAGCCGGTTTTTCCTTACCATAAGATACGATAGCAATTTGCTCACCGTTTACGCCTTTACTCTGCAAATATATTTTCACAGCATTAGAACGGCGCTCACCAAGTGCAATATTATACTCTGGTGTACCCTTTTCATCAGTATGCCCTTCCACAGTAATCTTAACTGAAGGGTTAACGCGTAGGAAAGTTGCATGTTGATCTAACAGCTGTGCATATTCTGGGGTAACATCATACTTATTAAAACCAAAGTAAACAATGTTATTACTTTGCAATTCTTGCATTTGCTGACTAGCAAGTTGCTCAGCTGTCAACTTAGGATTGCTATCTGCTACATTGTTTTCAGCATCCCTTTTGTCATTGCCTTTTTTTGAGCTACATGCTGCAACGGCTATCATAGGTAACGCTAACATTAGCCCTTTAAGCACTTTATTCAATTGCATCTTGTTCGATCCTTTAATTATTATTGCCATACTTATTATTTATTATGCATCACAAATACGGCGACCAGGCAGGAAATTTAACCTTTCCATCAGTCGCCGGCAGACGCGCTTTGAAACGCCCATCCATTGACACCAGGTCTAATACAGTACCTAACCCTTGTGAGGTACTATAAATTACCATAGTACCATTAGGTGCGATACTCGGCGTTTCATCCAGAAACGTATCCGTCAAATATTCAACGTTAGCCGTTGCCAGATCCTGTTTAGCAATGTGCTGTTTACCATTACTCGAGTTGACCATTACCATAAATTTACCATCAGGGCTGACGCTTGGATCCTGGTTTTGGTTGCCTTCCCAAGTAATACGTTCTGGCACACCACCATTAATATTTAGTTTGTATATTTGTGGACGCCCTGTTTGATCAGAAGTATAAATCAGCGTTTGGCTGTCTGGCATCCAACTAGGTTCAGTATTGTTACTACGACCATCTGTTATTTGACGAGTTTGACCACTGGCCAATTCCATTACATAAAGATTTAAACTTCCGCTCTTTGACAGGGAAAAAGCAAGCTTACTTCCATCTGGGGAGAAGGTAGGAGCACCATTATGACCCGGGAAAGCAGCAATCTGGCGGACTTCGCCTGTCGCTAACGTTTGCATAACTAATGCTGAACTACCACTTTCAAAGGTTACATAAGCTAATTTTTCACCATCAGCCGACCAAGCTGGCGACATCAGCGGTTCAGGCGAGCGGTGGACAGTAAATTGATTATAACCATCATAATCTGAGACCCTTAATTCATAAGGAAACTTTCCACCATTAGTTTTAACCACGTAAGCGATACGTGTACGAAATGCACCTCGAATACCGGTTAATTTCGCAAAGACTTCATCGCTAATAGTATGTGCCGCGTAGCGTAGCCATTTGGCTGCCACTTTTAATTGGTTTTGCGTCAATACTGCGCCAGGAGAATTCACCATATCAACCAGTTGATAACTAATAATATACTGACCATCAGCAGCCGGTTGTACCTGACCAACAACAACTGCATTAATACTTAATGCCGTCCAAACATTGGGTGTGACTTCCGATGCAGTAGTTGGTTGTTGAGGCATATGACTGGGATCGATAGGATTAAATTTAGCGCTATTGCGTAAATCTGCACGAACAATTTTTCCTACATCATCGGGTAAAGTACCAGTTCCAGTCCATTGAAAAGGCACAATAGCAATAGGCTGTGCAGTATTGATACCTTGGGTAATTTCAATCCGAATTTCTGCCTGAGCACATGCGGCCCATAATATTAGAAAACCTAATAATAATTTAAATGCTTGCTTCATTTTTTCTCCCTTATCACGTATCCACGTCCGTAATAATTAATTTGAATATTAACAAAGGTGAATGCACAAAACTAGATAACTGAAAAACTTTTGTTAATTTTCGTAGCCTTATGCTATTCATAACATTCATTAACTAAGGCTTGAATACTAAAGTACTTCCCTGTTCATTAAATGCATCATAAATACTACGACTAGGCGGTTTAGACATTGTCGCTGTTTTGGCTGCACGTATCGCGGCGTCACAAAGTGGTTGATCATTTGCTGTATTACTTTTACCTGCAATACTAATTAACATGGCGTCAGGAGCGAGTTTTATGCTTAATTTGCATGTTTTATTTGCATGTTTTACCACGATAAATATCAGCATCATAAAATTTTCTCTCAATTGCGGCTTTGATCTTACCTGCATAATTAGCCAAATCCGAACTGGATGCCCCGCTTTTTCTATTTCCTCCTTGACCCGCTGCTGCTGCTGCACTTTTCGTTTGCTGAGTTGGTGTTTGGGCAGTTAATCCACCAAGCAGAGAGTCAACTGTAGCAGCCTGTTTAGCCGCATTTGCTTTTTTCTTAGCTGACAGCGCCTTAGCGGCTTTTTCGCTTTTTTATTTTGCCTCTGCTTGTGCTTTAGCCTTAGCTATTTCAGCTTCTTTTTTAGCTTGAGCTTCAGCTTTCGCTTTTGCCTCTGCCTGCTCTTTTATTAGCCGTTCTTGTTCTGCTTTAGCTTTAGCCGCCGCTTCTTCAGCAATTTTCTGTTGCTCCCTGGCTTTCTGCGCCGCTTCTTCTGCTTGCTTGCTTGCTTGCTTGCTTGCTTGCTTGCGTTTCTGCTCGGCTTCTCTTGCTATTTTTATACGCTCCTCTTCAACCATTTTTAAGCGTTTTTGTTCTTCTTCCTGCTGTTTTCGGAGTTCTTCTTCTTGCTGTTGAAGACGTTTTTTTCGCTTAGTATCGGCTTGTTTGGCACTATTTTGCTGCCGTTGTAGCTGGTTATACTGTTCTATTACTAAGCCGGGATCAACCATGATCGCATCAACCACTTCAGCGCCTTGACCACCGCGACCAAGCTTAATAATTTCATCCAATGAACCCAAAATAATAAAACCACATAACAAAACGTGGAATATAATAGAGAGTACCACAGAGCGACTCAATTTATTTTTTTGCTCTTTTGTCTTTCTCACAACAGATTTCCAAACAAGTAATTATGCAATTACATCAAATAGGCTGAGTCATAAAACCAACCGATTTGATGCCAGCTTGATGAAGTATATTCAGGGCTTTAATAACTTCTTCGTATGGTACATCTTTAGCGCCACCAATTAAAAAAATGGCCCGCGGATTTTTTGCCAATGCGGCTTTTGTTATTGCTGCAATCTGTTCTAGCGGTAAAAGCTCTTCTCGATGGCCATCAACAATGACACTGTATTGCCCTACTCCAGAGACTTCAAGAATAATCGGTGGATTATCACTACCTGACACAATTTTTGATTGAGTCGCATCGGGTAATTCCACTTTCACACTTTGCGAGATAATCGGCGCCGTTGCCATAAAAATCAATAACAATACTAACAGTACATCCAATAAAGGAACGATGTTAATTTCAGATTTCAGTTCACGCCTATGTCGAGTCCGTGCCATCTTTCTGTTCTCCGCATTTATTGCTTTTCAGAAGCAAAAGCTTGACGATGCAGGATGGCTAAAAATTCTTCCATAAAATTGTCATAACTTTGATCCAATTTATTGACCCGCTGGTTTAGTCGGTTATATGCCATCACAGCTGGAATGGCCGCAAACAAGCCGATTGCCGTTGCAATTAACGCTTCAGAAATACCCGGGGCGACCATTTGTAATGTTGCCTGTTTAACCGAGCCTAATGCAATGAAAGCATGCATAATTTCCAAAACGGTACCAAATAATCCAATATAGGGGCTTATTGATCCTACAGTACCTAAAAAGGGAATATGCGTCTCTAATGATTCTAATTCACGATTCATCAATATTCGCATAGCTCTAGAAGCACGATTCATTACCGCTTCTGGTGTATGAAGATTGGCTTGACGTAAACGAGCAAACTCTTTAAATCCACAATAGAAAATCTGTTCTGCTCCCGTTAATGCATCACGCCGATCCTGACATTCTTTATAGAGACGCGATAGCTCAATAGAGACGCAATAGCTCAATACCAGACCAAAAACGATCCTCAAAAGCTTCCGTTTCTCGGGTTGCGGAATTTAAAATTTTGCTTCGTTGAATAATAATTGCCCAAGAAGCAATAGAGAATCCTATTAAAATCAACATGATAAGTTGAACCAAAAAACTCGCTTTTAAGAATAAATCTAAGATATTCATGTCAGTCACTGCTTAAACTCCGCAACAATAGACTCAGGAAGTCTAGTTGGCTTCATTTTAAATGTATCAATTGAAACAATAACTATTTCTGCTGTGCAAATTTCTTTCCCTTACTGATTAATTAACCATTGAAAAAAAGCCAATAATGTAAGTTGAACATAGCTAATTGTGCTTTCAACGGTCAATAAATCATCCAATTTAGCGGGGTGTAAATAGTCAATTGTCATTTTAGGTACGAAAAAAGCTAAATTTTTTTTCGTAATTTCTGCTGTTCAAATCCTTTTTCTCGCAACATTTCCGTTCTCGCACGTGCAAAAAAATTTGCATAACGAGCATGATAAACTACACCTCCCGCATCAGTATCCTCATAATAAATACGGATAGGTCAGCAAAACAGCATATTTTTACTCCCCTTGTTATCAATAAATTATCCGTCACTATATACTTAAGTGAATCATCTATTGGAATGATTTATAAATAAAGTTACAAAAAAATAGTGAAATATAAACTTATCTTATGAAATGAAACTAATACGAAAGAAATAAAATAGTCCACAAGCTAGGATCAAAACAGCAGGTAAAGAATGAAAAAGATAACGCCAAAACGCATTTTTAGGTAAAAACCCAATACCAAAAATTATCCCATTACATGTTGCCAAAATGAGCAATAACCCCTGCCATATAGCAAGAGAACTGGTATTTGATGCAAATAAAGTCGGATCCCAGATCAGACAAAAAGTCATGGCAAATGCCATAAAGAGAATAAGGATCCGAAACGGACCCTTATGCATTGATGAGTAGATTTTATCTACCATTATCATTCACCAGTATGTTTAGCTTTGTTAGCAGCATTAGCCTCAACCTGTTCGATAGCCAGAACTGCAATGACAGCGAAACTATAGCTAAGCGTCTTAATTTTGATTACAAAAATATATGTTTTTCTCCAATATAAATTTACTGATATAGAGTAATTACTTGTAATCATTTTAAAGTCGCTTAGCTATACAGGCAAGAAGCGTTCCTAAAATCCAAGCAAAATACCACATGCCATTCGCTCCTTAATATAATGAATGTTTGTTATTTTCAATATGTGCTTTGTCAATTCGACCAAACATTTTGTAATAACACCAGGTAGTATACGCCAATATAATTGGCACAAAAATGATGGCAACAACTGTCATCACTTGCAATGTAAATAAGCTCGACGTGGCATCCCAAATCGTCAAACTGGCATTAGGCTGTATATTTGAAGGCATAATGAATGGGAACATACTAATACCGAAAGTTAAAATAATACAAGCAATTGTCAGTGTTGAAAATAAAAATGCCCATCCTGCTTTATCAAGTTTGGTAAATAAGATAGTGAGTATTGGAAAAATAAGCCAAGTGCCGGTAATGTCCATATTCCTGGATTATTATTAAAATTAACCAACCATGCCCCTGCTTATTTTGCTACTTCTTTATGTAACGGATTAGAAACAGCGTAGGTATCGATTGTACTTTTAATCGCATAACCATTAAAATTAAGTCGCTTAGCTATAAATCTTTTAAACCCAAAACCGGGGTATCAATAGAATGGGTAGTGATAATTCCCATTAACCATGGAATTTCTACTGCGAATTCATTTTTCATTTTTTCGCTATTTGGCACAGCAATCAGATTAAATGAAGCCGGCGGCGGTTGGGTTTCCCATTCAGCTTTAATGGCGGCTAACTTGGTCTTCTTAAGATTACCCATTTCATAGCCAGATTCATCACCCAAAATAATAACAGATAGTACCGAAGCAATACCAAAGCTTGCCGCTATTGTGAAAGAGTGTTTAGCAAAAGGTCGATCACGGCCTCTAAGTAAGTAATAAGCACTGATCCCTAAAACCAACATGGCACCTGTACAATAGCCAGCGGCAACGGTATGAACAAATTTAACTTTTGCCACGCGATTTAAAACTAATTCTGAAAAACTGAGCATTTCCATCCGCATGCTTTCAAAGTTAAAATCAGACGCAATCGGGTTTTGCATCCAACCATTAGCAACTAAGATCCACAGCGCAGAGAAATTAGAACCTAACGCAACCATCCATGTGCTAGCTAAATGTTAGGTTTTACTTAAACGATCCCAGCCAAAAAGAAATAAACCAACAAATGTTGACTCCAGGAAGAACGCCATCAATCCTTCAATTGCCAATGGCGCACCAAAAATATCACCAACATAATGTGAATAATATGACCAGTTAGTCCCGAATTGGAATTCCATGGTCAAACCTGTTGCAACACTTAAGGCAAAGTTAATAGCAAATAACTTATATCCCAGAATTTTGTCATATCTTTTATCCCAGAATTTTGTCATATCTTTTTATATATCTGTTTACCTCAAATGACATACACCGTTTCCATTATCGCTAGTAAAAACGACATACCAAGTGTTAATCGTACAAACAGGAAATGATACATTGCAGTTAAGGCAAACTGTAACCAAGACAGTTCGACAATATCAAACATCTTGACTCCTTGCTCCTAGCAGGAAGACACCGACTTGCGGTGACCTAACTTTCATAATGCAAAAGATGAAAGCCTCATAACTACCAGCTTTATACATCTTAAAATAACGATAAAAAATTTATCAAAATACAACAAACATCTTAATATAGCTAAGCGACTTAATTTTGATGACATTATTTATATGAGCTATTGAATTGATTTTAGACGTAAAGTGATATTTACGATGGAAGAAGAAGGGTTGAGTATCCGAGAAACAGCGAAGCAATTTCGGATTGGCTCTGCATCTGTATCGCGTTGGATTAATCAAATAGAGCCAAAAGCATCGACTACGCGTCAGCGAAAAATCGATAAATCCGAGTTGATAAAAGATGTTGAACAATATCCAGATGCTTACCAAAAAGAGCGTGCAGAGCGTTTTGGCGTTTGTCAGAAGGCCATTTGGCAAGCTCTTAAAAAATGGGATTGACCTATAAAAAACTCTACGTCATCCGAAAGCCGACGAAAACACTCGACAAACGTTTCAACAAAAAACAACAGTATGAAAAAGAAGGCAAGCATATTGTTTTTATTGATGAAAGTGGTTTTTCACACGATACCCCGCGGACTCACGGCTATTCCCCGAAAGGTCAACGGTGTGTTGGTCTCAAGAACTGGGGAGCTAAAGGAAGAAAAAATGTTATCGGCGCTTTATTGGGCACAACGCTGTTTGCTATCGGATTATTTGATATCAATATTAACAGCGATGTTTTCTATGCATGGGTCACCCAAGTCCTTATCCCAGTACTTCCTAAAAACAGTGTAATCATGATGGATAATGCAACTTTTCAAAAGAAACAGAGTATTCAACAAGTCATCATCGATGCGGGGCATATGGTGGAATATTTGCCTACCTATTCGCCAGATCTTAATCCAATTGAACATAAATGGGCACAAGCTAAATGTAAAAAAAGAACGCTCTGATGCGACACAGATATTTTGTTCGCACTGAATATGGTGTAATCAAAATTAAGTCGCTTAGCTATAATAGTATGCTTATATACACTTATAATAAATAGATTTAATAAGATTAAGATTGTGAAATTTTGCGATTAAATCAACATACCGCTACATTTAAATACTGACTAAATTTGATCGATGATCAATTTCATCGAAAAAATAAATAAAACCTATTTTATTGTTTGATTTTAATCAATTTTTATTAAAGTCATCAATATATTAAATAGCTGTTTATTGTTTTGTTCATGGCAAGAAAATAGGCAATATAGCTGGGTGACTTTAAAATGATTACAAGTAATTACTCTATATCATTAAATTTATATTGGAGAAAAACATATATTTTGTAATCAAAATTAAGACGCTTAGCTATAATTCATTTTAACCATGTACTTGTTGTTGACTTGGGAAAAGTCGCCAAAACTTTATTAAAAAAACCATCAATAGGATATTTTAACCCACATAATGCCACTTTTAATATCGAAAAAATCAAGTTTACCCGCATTACCCACGGCCTAAACATAAAAAACCATTATCTATGAGTGGCTTTTACTAATCATAGTCGAAATCAGGTTATTTACTAGTCACTAATTCCTTAACAGCTTCACCAATCTCAGCTAAGCTAGGGACAGTTTTTACACCTGCTGCTTCTAATGCAGCAAACTTTTCATCCGCAGTACCTTTTCCACCAGCAATGATGGCGCCAGCATGCCCCATACGCTTACCTTTTGGTGCTGTTACGCCCGCAATATAAGCAACGACCGGTTTTGTTATATGTTGTTTAATATAAGTGGCCGCTTCTTCCTCCGCTGTACCACCAATTTCACCAATCATAACGATAGCTTCAGTTTGGGGATCTGCCTGAAATACTTTCAATATATCAATAAAATTTGAACCAGGAATAGGATCACCACCAATACCAACACAAGTAGATTGCCCTAATCGTGCATCAGTTGTCTGCTTAACGGCTTCATAAGTTAATGTACCAGAGCGCGATACAATACCTACTTTACCCGGTTTATGAATATGTCCAGGTTGGATACCAATCTTACATTCACCAGGGGTAATAATACCTGGACAGTTCGGTCCTATCATTTTTACCCCAGTTTGATCTAGCTTTGCTTTCACCGTTAGCATATCTAACGTGGGGATCCCTTCGGTAATGGTAATAATCAGTTTGATACCACTATTGATAGCTTCAAGAATCGAATCTTTACAAAATGGAGCAGGAACATAAATAACCGATGCGGTTGCACCTGTTGCTTGTACAGCTTCACGGACTGTATTGAAAACAGGTAATTCTAAATGTGTTGTTCCACCTTTACCTGGCGTTACACCACCGACCATTTTTGTCCCATAAGCAATTGCCTGCTCTGAATGAAAAGTTCCTTGGCTACCTGTAAATCCTTGGCAGATAACTTTAGTATTTTTATCAATTAAAATTGACATTACTTATTTCGCCTCCGCTGCTGCTACTGCTTTTTCTGCCGCATCGGTCAAGCTGGTTGCAGCAGTAATTTTTAGACCACTATCCGCTAATTTTCGCGCACCAAGCTCAGCATTATTGCCTTCAAGACGAACAATGACCGGGACTGTTATCCCAATTTCTTTAACTGCTCCAATAATACCATCAGCAATCAAATCGCAGCGAACAATACCACCAAAAATATTGACCAAAACAGTTTTAACATTTTCATCAGATAAGATAATTTTAAATGCTTCTGCTACACGTTCTTTAGTTGCCCTACCACCCACATCAAGAAAATTAGCTGGGGCACCGCCATGTAACTTCACAATGTCCATGGTTCCCATAGCTAAACCGGCACCATTAACCATACAACCAATATTGCCATCTAAAGCAATATAGTTTAATTCCCACTCCGACGCATGGGCTTCACGGGGATCTTCCTGAGAAATATCACGCATCTCCTTTAATTCTACTTGGCGATATAGTGCATTGCTATCTACACTAAGCTTGCCATCCAGACAGATTAAATCCCCTTGCTTAGTTATCACGAGAGGATTAATTTCGATTAAAGCTAGATCACGCTCAAGGAAAATTGTCGCTAATCCGATAAATATTTTGGTAAACTGCTGGACTTGCTTGCCGCTCAAACCTACCTTAAAAGCAAGCTCGCGTCCTTGATAAGGGATAGGGCCGGTTAATGGATCAATAATAGCCTTATGAATAAGTTCTGGTGTCTCTGCTGCAACTTTTTCAATTTCAACCCCACCTTTAGTCGATGCCATAAAGACAATTTGACGATAGGCGCGATCTATCACCGCACCTAAATAAAGTTCTTTATCAATATCTATTGCTTCTTCTACCAAAATTTGATTAACGGACTGTCCATGGGAATTGGTTTGGTAAGTCACTAAGCGTTTTCCTAACCACTTTTCAGCAAATAACCGGATTTCGTCGCGATTATTAACAACTTTTACGCCACCCGCTTTACCTCGACCACCAGAATGTACCTGACACTTTACAACCCAAGGACTATTACTCAATTTTGTTGTTGCTTCTTCTGCCTCTTTTGCTGTTTTACAAGCATAACCTGTCGGTATTGGTAAACCATAATGCGCAAGCAGTTGTTTTGCCTGATATTCGTGTAAGTTCATGATGCACTATTCATAATTTAGCCTGACAGAGAGTTAACAATTCTCTATATATTTTTATTTAAACATTGGTCAATAAAAAATTAACCAAGCTTTGCTCCAGACTGAGTAAATAACTTCATTCTAAATTGGTTATCTAGACGTCTAACAATAAACGAGCCGGATCTTCCAACATGTCCTTTATTGTCACCAAGAAGCTAACAGACTCACGTCCATCAATTAAACGGTGATCATAAGAAAGTACTAAATACATCATTGGTAAGATTTCGATTTTACCATCAACTACCATCGGCCGATCTTTGATTGCGTGCATACCTAAAATTGCACTTTGCGGCGGATTAATGATCGGAGTTGACATTAAAGAGCCAAAAACACCACCGTTAGTAATAGTGAAGTTTCCACCGGTCAATTCTTCAACCGTTAATTTGCCATCACGCCCCTTAACTGCCAACCCTTTAATACGCTTTTCAATTTCTGCCATGCTAAGCGCATCTGCATCACGTAATACTGGTGTAATTAAACCTCTAGGTGTAGAAACAGCAATACTAATGTCAAAATAACTATGATAAAGCACATCTGAACCATCAATCGATGCGTTCATTTCAGGATAACGCTTTAAGGCTTCAAGAACTGCTTTCACATAGAAAGACATAAAACCCAAACGCACATCATGCCGCTTTTCAAAGCTTTCACCATAATGTTTACGCAAATCAAAAACAGGCTTCATGTTAACTTCATTAAAGGTAGTCAACATGGCAGTATTATTTTTTGCCTCCAGTAAACGCTCTGCTATACGCTTACGCAAACGCGTCATTGGTACCCGTTTTTCACTTCGATGAGAAGAAGTTGATGATGGCGCTCTAGATACGTCATTCTGTTGCTTAATTGGTCTATTTTCGCTTGCTGTTGATTGGTTTTTTATATATTTTTCAACATCATCACGCGTTATACGCCCACCTACGCCGCTACCTTTGATATTGCTCGGGTTTAAATCATATTCTGCAATTAAACGACGGACAGCCGGTGTTAGTGCACTATGACTCTGTTGCTCAAGGCTAGCAGTCTGGCGTTTCGCTGGCGCTGACTCAGTAGTCTCTTTTACTTCAGCCGGAATCCCGGTATTATCACTAAGATGTATGCGACCCAATGGCTGTTTTGATAAAACAGTAGCTCCCTCTTCTTCTAAAATTGATTCCAGAATACCTGAATCTTCTGCTGGTACTTCAAGTACAACTTTATCCGTTTCAATTTCCAATAACACTTCATCACGCTCTACCCGATCACCTGGTTTCTTGTGCCAAGTTGCAACTGTAGCATCTGAAACAGATTCAGGAAGATCAGGAACAAGAATTTCTATGTTACTCATTTTCTATCCTTTAATTTATTTATTTTTAGTGCATCATCAACCAATGCTTTTTGCTGTTCTTGATGAACAGACGCGTAGCCTACGGCTGCTGAAGCAGATGCGGGGCGTCCCGCATAACTTAATAATAAACCTTTTGGAATTGCTTCCCGAATATTATGCTGACTACAGTACCATGCCCCCTGATTGAGAGGTTCCTCTTGACACCAGACAAAATCGCGAACATGCGCATAAGGCTTGAGCGTAGTTTCTAAATCTTTATGGGGAAATGGATATAATTGTTCAATACGAACGATAGCGATATTTTTTTGTTTTTTTTCACGACGTTGTTGAAGTAGATCATAATAAACTTTACCTGAACATAAAACGACACGTTTGACCTTTTTCGCATCTATGGGATCAATTTCATTAATTATCGGCTGGAATTCACCATTTGCTAACTCTCCCAAACTAGAAACCGCAAGAGGATGACGCAGTAATGATTTGGGTGACATAACAATCAATGGACGTCGCATATTACGAAGTATCTGACGACGGACCATATGATAGACCTGAGCTGGAGTAGACGGAGCACAGACTTGCATATTTTGTTCCGCGCATAATTGTAAATAACGCTCTAAACGAGCTGAGGAGTGCTCCGGACCTTGTCCTTCATAACCATGGGGTAATAGCATCACCAATCCACACAATCGCCCCCATTTCTGTTCACCAGAACTAATAAACTGATCGATAACTACTTGCGCCACATTAGCAAAATCACCAAACTGAGCTTCCCAAATAGTCAAAACCCGTGGCTCGGCTGATGCATAACCATATTCAAAAGCAAGTACCGCTTCTTCAGACAAAACGGAATCCCAGACGTCAAATATTCCTTGATTTTCACGTATATTAGCCAGAGGGACATAAACTGAACCATTAGTTTGATTATGAATAACGGCATGACGATGAAAAAAAGTACCTCGGCCAGCATCTTCACCTGATAAACGAACTTGTATCCCTTCATCAACTAATGTTGCATAAGCCAAAGTTTCTGCTGCTCCCCAATCGAGCAATTTTTTACCGTTCGCCATTGCCAGGCGATCACTGTAAATTTTTTTAACCTGAGGCTGCATGACAATCTCTGCCGGAATAGTACTTAAACGTATAGCTAAGTCTTGTAGTCGTTTCTTCTTAACTTTAGCAGGGTAAGCATCATTCCATTCATGATTTAAATAGGGTTTCCAGACAGAATAGTCAGTTCCCATTGGACGCCATTCATCAACGACACAATCACCGTGATCTAACTTATCACGGTAAAGATTAACCATTTCTGTTACTTCTTCGCTAGTAACTGTCTTTTCCGCTATCAATTTATCCGCATAAATTTTACGCGGTGTCGCATGTTTTTTAATTTTTTGATACATAATTGGTTGAGTAGCACTCGGCTCATCCGCCTCATTATGACCATGGCGACGATAGCAAACTAAATCAATGACCACATCGCGTTTGAATTTATTGCGAAAATCTAGTGCCAATCGAGTAACAAAAGCAACCGCTTCTGGATCATCGGCATTAACATGAAAAATAGGTGCTTGCACCATTTTCATGATATCAGTGCAATATTGTGTTGAACGTGCATCTTTAGGATTGGAGGTGGTAAAACCTATCTGATTATTAACCACGATCCGCACTGTACCGCCAACCTCATAACCACGAGCCTGAGACATGTTCAGCATTTCCTGAACAACTCCCTGGCCTGTTACCGCTGCATCACCATGGATAGTAATGGGCAGTACCATATTACTACGACCTTCATCTAAACGATCACGACGAGCACGGGCAGAACCGATAACTACTGGACTAACTATTTCTAAATGTGATGGATTAAAAGCCAAGGCTAAATGAAGCAAAGCACCTTCTGTTTTAAAATCAGAAGAAAAGCCCTGATGATATTTAACATCACCAGTACCTAAATGATCTTTATGCTTACCTGCAAACTCATCAAACAGCTCTTTTGGTTGCTTACCTAAAATGTTAACTAAAACATTTAATCGCCCACGGTGCGTCATTCCCAATAGGACTTCACGCGTATCCTGATGACCTGCATAACGGATCAAATCTTTTAACATGGGAATGAGCGAATCACCCCCTTCAAGGGAAAAACGTTTTGTGCCAGGAAATTTTGCCCCAAGATAGCGCTCTAATCCTTCAGCTGAAGTTAATTCTGATAAGAAGCGGATTTTTTCTTGTTTGCTAAATTGTTGACTAACCGGCGTTTCCAGTTCTAGGCGCTGTTGGATCCAACGGTTTTCTTCAGTATTATTAATATGCATGTATTCGGCACCAATTGAAGCGCAATAAATACGCTTCAGTGCAGTATACAGTTCACTTAATTTCATTGTTCCCTGGCCAATAGCAAAAGAACCAAGCTTGAACGTTTTTTCAAAATCAGCATTGGTTAAATCATGAAATGCAGGATCTAAATCAGGTACAGTTTCTTGTTTCCAAAGCTCTAATGGATCAAGATTTGCATTTTGATGTCCTCTAAAACGAAAGGCGTTTATTAATTGGAGGACTTTAACTTGATTCGCATCTAAAGACGGATCACTAACCGAAGTTTGATAACGTGTAGAATCTTTCGCCAATGAACGAAAATATTCACGTATTTGAGAATGGGAGTATTCACCGTTGGAGCTTGCATCTGGTAGTTTATTAAAAAAGTCTCGCCAGTCTGCATTAACGGAATTAGGGTCAATTAAGTAGTCTTCATAAAGCTGTTCGATATAAGACTGATTTGCACCAGCTAGAAAACTTGAATCTAGCCAGTCCTTCATTACGCGGTTGTGCATTGTGATCCCTTAAGCTTATAGGCTTTAGTTTTCGTCGTAGTTAACGGTACCGCTTTTTATATAGACGGTTTCAATAAAGATTCTTTGAACGTGTTTTATGCACGATTATTAATAAAGGAGCGCTTAATTAAATTCCTCTTATTTATAAGAACCTTTAAAAACCGCAACCGGTTTTTAAAGGTTCCTTTTGTAATTTACCACATAAAATAAATATCAATTTTAAATAATAGTTTTCCATTTTTTATTTCCCGTAACATTTCGATTACGGGAATTTTTGCCAAAACTATGCACTACGCTTTAATAACATCGATTTAATGTGCCCAATAGCTTTAGTTGGATTTAAACCTTTTGGACAAACACTGACACAATTCATAATCCTATGACAGCGAAATACACTAAAAGCGTCATTTAAATTATCTAATCTGTTATCGGTTTCGGTATCCCGACTATCGATTAAAAAACGATAAGCCGCTAATAAAGCGGCAGGACCAATAAATTTATCCGGATTCCACCAAAATGATGGACATGAGGTTGAACAGCAAGCACAAAGAATACACTCATATAAGCCATCCAATTTTTCTCGTTGTGCAGGAGTCTGTAAATACTCACGAGCTGGTGAATTCTTGCCATCATTGATAAGATAAGGCTGAATTTTTTCATATTGAGTATAAAATTGAGCCATATCAATAATTAAATCTCGAACAACCGGTAAGCCTGGCAATGGGCGCACAACAACCTTTTTTTTATCACGACACAAAGCTGACAGTGGAGTAATACAGGCCAAGCCATTTTTACCATTCATATTTAATCCATCAGAACCACAAACGCCTTCACGACAGGAACGACGAAATGCTAAAGTAGGATCTTTTTCTTTTAGTTGGATTAAAGCATCCAGCAACATCATGTCACGCCCTTTAGCGATCTCCAAACTGTACTCTTGCATACGTGGCATATTATCGATGTCTGGATTGTAACGATAAATGGAAAATTCAATTTTCATAATCTACTTTCTCCGCAACACTATTAACGCCACGCATTAATAAGTACGTATTTTAGGTGGGAAGGGATCACGTAACTCAGGTTGCATATTGACTGCTCGGCGAGTCATAGTTCCAGACTGTGGTAAATATAGCGTATGACATAACCAATTTGTATCATCACGATCAGGGTGGTCAAAACGACTATGTGCTCCCCGACTTTCAGTACGAAAATTTGCCGCTTCTGCCGTTGCAAACGCTGTTTCTACCACATTATCCAGCTCTAAACATTCAATGCGTTGCGTATTAAATTCGCGTGAAGTATCATCCAAACGGGCATTTTTCAAACGTTCACGAATTACCTTTAATTCTTCTAAGCCCTTAGCCATCGCATCGCCTTCACGAAAAACGGAAAAATTATGTTGCATACAGGCTTGTAATACTTTGCGAATTTCTACCGGATCTTCACCGCTTTGTGTATTATCCCAGCGATTTAAACGCATTAAGGCTGCATCAATATCAGATTCACTGGCATCATGCATTGAGCCTTGTTCCAGTAAAGATTCTTTCAGATGTAAACCGGCAGAACGCCCGAATACCACTAAATCAAGCAATGAATTTCCGCCCAAACGGTTTGCTCCATGAACGGAAAGACAAGCTATTTCACCAACAGCAAATAATCCCGGGATCACAACATCTTCACCTTTTTCATTAATCATCAATGCCTGTCCGGTTACTTTAGTTGGGATCCCACCCATCATATAATGACAAGTAGGGATAACAGGAATCGGTTCTTTAACCGGATCAACATGAGCAAAAGTCCTGGATAATTCGAGAATACCGGGTAATCGTGATTCCAACACATTTTTACCTAAATGATCCAGTTTTAATTTAACATGTGGTCCCCAGGGGCCATCACATCCCCTTCCTTCACGGATCTCTATCATAATTGAGCGAGCAACAACATCGCGGCCAGCTAAATCTTTTGCATTAGGCGCATAACGTTCCATAAAGCGCTCGCCATCCTTATTAAGTAAATAGCCGCCCTCTCCCCGACATCCCTCTGTCACTAATACACCCGCACCAGCAATTCCAGTTGGATGAAATTGCCACATTTCCATATCCTGCAATGGGACACCTGCCCTGACGGCCATGCCAACACCGTCACCGGTATTAATATGGGCATTAGTTGTTGATTGATAAATTCTTCCCGCTCCACCTGTCGCAAGAATAGTAGCTTTAGCTTTAAAGTAAAGGACCTCACCGGATTCCATACATAATGCGGTACAACCGGCTATGTCACCATTCTGATTTTTAACTAAGTCAAGTGAATACCATTCGGAGAAAATCTTGGTATGCTTTTTTAAATTCTGTTGATAAAGAGTATGCAAAAGGGCATGGCCAGTTCTATCTGCCGCCGCCGTGGTGCGAGCGGCTTGCTCACCACCAAAATTTTTTGATTGGCCACCAAATGGACGTTGATAAATACGACCGTCGTCTAAACGTGAAAATGGTAACCCCATATGCTCAAGTTCTAGTATGGCTTCAGGTCCGGTTTTGCACATGTATTCGATTGCATTTTGATCACCTATATAATCAGAGCCCTTGACAGTATCATACATATGCCATTGCCAATCATCTTCATGCATATTACCTAACGCAACAGTGATCCCGCCCTGAGCAGATACGGTGTGTGAACGTGTCGGGAAAACTTTAGAAATTAATGCACATGACAAACCTAACTGAGAAACTTGCAACGCAGCTCGCATCCCAGCGCCACCAGCACCAATAACAACGGCATCAAACTCTCTTACTGGTAATTTCATTTACGCTCCCCACACTACTATTGTTCCATAAATTAAATAAGTCATTAATATAAGAATAAAAAATAGTTGTAATGATAATCGCAAGGCGATTGACTTAACATAATCGGTTAATACTTGCCATAAACCTATCCAGGCATGCACTAATATCGAAATGAGCGTTAAAATAGTAAAAATTTTTGTTATTCGAAAAGCAAAAAAAGTCCGCCAAACAGTATAATTTAAATCAGTTGTGACTATAAAACTAACAATATAAAACGTATAAAGGGCAATAATAATGGCTGACGCACGAAGTAGTAGCCAATCTTGTGTGCCAGTGCGGCCTAATGTTGATGCATTAGTTACCATACAAAAACCCCCGCTAAGATCGACAAAATAACGGTGATAATAAACGTAACTATCGCGGAAATACCTCCCACAGACAAACTCTCATCGATAAAACTAAAATCCATTAGCATATGGCGAATGCCGCCGCAAATATGATATATTAGTGCAGTTAAGAAACCCCAAATAATGAATTTTATAAAAAAGCTACCCATAATTTCAATAGCATATTGAAAACCTTCCAGTGAAGAAAGCGATAATGCCAGCAGCCATAACAAAATACCGACTGCAATAAAGGTAATAACGCCAGAGACACGATGTAAAATCGAAGATATTGCAGTAATCGGAAAATGAATTGTCTGCAATTGAAGATTGATAGGTCTTTGTTTTTTCAAAATTTATACCCACACAGCTTTTTATTGTTTTCCTACCTCCGGACCTGGAGCAAAAATCAAACAGCGATCGTGATAACAAAGCACAACTAAGCTTATAAATTAATCCCTAACATATTGGCAAAAGTTGTTACTCATTAACGCTGGGTACTCTCTTACCACAAGGTAATCCGGAGACCTCATTTGCAGTATATGACCTTCACATGCCCATTACAATTACAACACATTATGTTTGGAGAGATTTAGCTTGAACAGTGAGTGTGATCACGATTTAAACATCGGTCATTAAATTGATAATCTAATTTGACAAGAAACAAACATTTATCTTACATATGATTAAGTTGAATTAATTAGTGATTATCGTCAGAAAAAAAGAAGAAATTATGTATAGCTAAGCGACTTAATTTTGATTACACCATATTGAGTGCGAAAAAAATATCTGTGTCGCATCCGACCGCTCTTTTTTTGCATTTAGCTTGTGCCCATTTATGTTCAATTGGATTAAGATCTGGCGAATAGGTAGGCAAATATTCCACCATATGCCCCGCATCGATGATGACTTGTTGAATACTCTGTTTCTTGTGAAAAGTTGCATTATCCATCATCATTACACTGTTTTTAGGAAGTACTTGGGATAAGGACTTGGGGTGACCCATGCATAGAAAACATCGCTGTTAATATTGATATCAAATAATCCGATAGCAAACAGCGTTGTGCCCAATAAAGCGCCGATAACATTTGTTCTTCCTTTAGCTCCCCAGTTCTTGAGACCAACACACCGTTGACCTTTCGGGGAATAGCCGTGAGTCCGCGGGGTATCGTGTGAAAAACCACTTTCATCAATAAAAACAATATGCTTTCCTTCTTTTTCATACTGTTTTTTGTTAAAACGTTTGTCGAGTGTTTTCGTCGGCTTTCGGATGACGTAGAGTTTTTTTATAGATCAATCCCATTTTTTTAAGAGCTTGCCAAATGGCCTTCTGACAAACGCCAAAACGCTCTGCACGCTCTTTTTGGATCGATTTTTCGCTGACGCGTACTCGATGCTTTTGGCTCTATTTGATTAATCCAACGCGATACAGATCCAGAGCCAATCCCAAATTGCTTCACTGTTTCTAGGATATTCAACCCTTCTTATTCCATCGTAAATATCACTTTACGTCTAAAATCAATTGAATAGCTCATATAAATAATGTCATCAAAATTAAGTCGCTTAGCTATATAATACCGATTCAGGCATATCTAAAGGTATAACACCGGTCGCCGCAGAAAAAGCAACTAATCCGGAACCAGCAGGAAATGAAATACCGATAGGAAAACGCGTGTGTGAATTACTACCCGTTGCCACTGTATCCGGCAACAGCATCCTGTTTAACCAAGAATGAATAATAGCATCACCGGGACGCAAAGAAACATCTCCACGATCCATAACAAAATCAGGTAAAGTATCATGGGTGGTTACATCGATAGGCTTTGGATAAGCGGCAGTATGACAAAATGACTGCATAACCAAATCGGCTGAAAAACCTAAACAAGCTAAATCCTTCAGCTCATCTCGGGTCATTGGTCCTCTAGTGTCCTGCGAAGTAACCGACGTCATCTTCGGTTCACAATATTCACCAAGACGAATTCCAAGCTTATTACAAGCACGACCAACCATTTTTTGTGTCAGGGTAAAACCTCAGTCACTTTGTATAACTGATTTTACCTGGCGAAATACTTCAATCGCAGGCAAGCCAAAAGACTCCCGCGCTCGTGCTGTCAGTCCACGGCCTATAATCAGCGCAATCCGCCCGCCGGCTCGAACTTCATCAAGTAAAACGTCGGTTTTTAATGCAAAAGTTTGTTAATAAGGCATTAGTGGCATGACAGCGAATTTCTCCTTTATAGGGATAAATATCAATCATATCTCCCATATTCAGTGAAGTCACATCAACTTCAATCGGCAGGGCGCCCGCATCTTGCATCGTATTAAAAAATATTGGTGCAATTTTTCCACCCAAAACAACGCCGCCATTACGTTTATTTGGTACAAAAGGAATATCTTTTCCCATAAACCATATTACTGAGTTGGTTGCTGATTTTCGCGAAGAACCTGTACTGACAACATCACCAACATAAGCTAATGGAAAACCTTTTTCACACAATGTTTCAATCTGTTTGATAGGCCTAATGACACCAAGCTCATCGGGTATAATTCCATCACGGGTATTTTTAAGCATTGCCTCTGCATGTAACGGAATATCTGGTCGTGACCAGGCATCAGGTGCTGGTGATAAATCATCAGTATTGGTTTCCCCCGTTACCTTAAAGACAGTTACAGTCAGTTTCTCTGCTAATTCGGGTTTATCAAGGAACCATTCGGGATTTGCCCATGAATCTATAACTTGGCGCGCATATTGGTTTCCCATATTTGCTTTTTCTTCTACGTCATAGAAGTTATAAAACATTAACAAAGTATGGGACAATGCTTTGGCTGCTATTGGTGCCAACTGTTCATCATCCAGCGCATCAATTAATGGAGAGATATTATAGCCACCCTGGATAGTGCCTAATAACTCTGTCGCTTTTGCTCGTGTAAGTAAGGGGGAATATGTTTTGCCTTTAGTAATAGCAGCTAAGAAGTCAGCTTTCACGTAAGCAGCTTCATCAACACCAGGAGGAATACGATTACTTAACAGATCTAATAGGAAAATTTTTCAGTTTCAGGTGGGATTTTTATTAGTTCAACTAATTTAGCAACTTGGGTAGCATTTAGTGGCTTGGGTATTATTCTTTGTGCTGCACGTTCAGCTACATGCTCACGGTACTCTTTTAGCACGACGTTCTCCTCAATTGATTTTAATTTATATACCTAGCTCTCTATATCTCAAATAGAAAATGAAGTTCCTGGTCAGAGGAATTGGCTTAACATAATTTTACTTCTATCAATTATGCCCAGTATGGAACATCCAGAATAACAGAATTTAATTATATAGCTAAGCGACTTAATTTTGATGACATTATTTATATGAGC
>NZ_CACTIE010000086.1 GCF_902713415.1 Arsenophonus endosymbiont of Bemisia tabaci Q2 | reverse complement strand
TGATCTCATGTATTGCTATTCCAGGTAAAAAATTTTATCTATTAGTAGCAAAAATGGTTTTTTATGGAAAATTGCAATAACTAGTTAACTTTATTAAAAAATATAGCTAAGCGTCTTAATTTTGATTACAAAATATATGTTTTTCTTAAATATAAATTTAATGATATAGAGTAATTACTTGTAATCATTTTAAAGTCGCCCAGCTATAAACATTTCAATTGAATAAAATATTATTCTTGCTTTTCAAGCAAGAAATAGCTCTCTTATTTAAATCAAATAAAGGAGCTAGTAATAAGTTGAATAATGCTTACAACAAATTTATTTTACGAGAATAAAGTAAATTACTTTTTCTTTGCTTTTGGATTAGGCAAATCAGTAATACTCCCCTCAAATACTTCAGCTGCTATACCGATTGACTCGTATAATGTCGGGTGAGCATGAATAGTCAATGCAATATCTTCTGCATCACACCCCATTTCAATTGCTAAGCCAATTTCACCTAGTAATTCGCCACCATTAACACCGAGAACCGCCCCACCAATAACACGGTTGGTTTCCTTATCAAAAATAAGTTTAGTCATACCTTCTGAACAATCAGATGCAATAGCACGACCAGAAGCAGCCCATGGGAAAGTGGCTACTTCATAACTGATACCTTTTTCTTTAGCTTCTTTTTCCGTCAAACCAACCCAAGCAACTTCAGGCTCAGTATAAGCAATTGAAGGAATGACTTTTGGATCAAAATAGTATTTCAAACCAGAAATCACTTCAGCCGCCACATGACCCTCATGAACACCTTTATGAGCCAGCATTGGATGACCGACAATGTCACCAATCGCATAAATATGGGGCACATTGGTACGCATCTGTTTATCTGTGTGGATAAAACCTCGCTCATCCGCTTCTACTCCGGCTTTACCCGGATCAATTAATTTGCCATTCGGTACACGACCAATTGCCACTAAAACAGCATCATAACATTGTGGTTTTGCCGGTGCTTTGTTGCCTTCCATCGTTACACAGATAACATCTTTTTTGGCTTCCACCGCAGTCACTTTCGTCTCGAGCATTAAATTAAACTTCTTACTTATCTGTTTAGTAAAAAGCTTAACAATGTCGTTATCTGCTGCAGGAATAACCTGATCGAACATTTCAACTACATCAATTTCCGATCCTAATGCATGATAAACAGTACCCATTTCTAAACCGATGATACCACCGCCCATAACTAACATACGCTTGGGTACTTTTGTTAGTTGCAAAGCATCAGTAGAATCCCATACTCGCGGGTCGTCATGAGGAATAAATGGAAGCTGGATCGGACGTGAACCTGCAGCAATAATAGCATTGTCAAAGTTTATGGTTGTTGTTTCTTTTTTACCTTCAACAACCAATGTATTAGTACCGGTAAATTTACCTAATCCATTAACAACTTTAACTTTACGACCTTTTGCCATCCCGACCAAACTAGTTGTTAATTGGCCAATAACCTTTTCTTTCCACAGCCGTACTTTATCAATATCTGTTTTCGGTTCGCCAAATACGATCCCATGTTCCGCCAATGCCTTTGCTTCTTCAATAACTTTTGCAACATGCAATAATGCTTTGGAAGGAATACAACCGACATTAAGGCAAACGCCACCTAATGTCTCATAACGCTCGACTAAAACCGTTTCTAAACCAAGATCTGCACAGCGAAAAGCTGCTGAATAACCCGCAGGTCCCGCTCCTAGAACCACTACTGTGGTTTTGATTTCAGTACTCATCATGACCTCTTACTTTTGTTGTCCGGCGGGTCAGACGAAAAATTTATAACCACCGAGACGTGTGTACTAAAGGCAGTTTACAGAATTATTAACATCTTTGAAAGTGCTGTAACGTGACATAACTCTCAACCTATAGGACGAATTAGAAAAAATTCTGTAATTACTAATAATAAAACAGACCGACATTTAGTCGGTCTATAAATTACATAACCAAACGGCGAATATCACTCATTAACTGTGCAATACGAGTGACAAAACGAGCGCCGTCTGCACCATCGATGACACGATGATCAAAGGAGAGTGACATAGGTAATACTAGACGTGAAATAAATTCACTGCCATTCCATACTGGCTTCATAGATGAGCGAGATAGCCCCATAATAGCCACTTCTGGCGCATTAATAATTGGTGTAAAACTTGTTGTACCGATACCACCTAAGCTAGAAATAGTAAAGCTGCCACCTTGGATATCAGACGCGGTCAACTTGCCGGCACGTGCTTTCTTCGATACTTCCATCAATTCTTTGGAAAGCTCGATAATACTTTTCTTATTAATATCGCGAATAACAGGCACAACCAAACCATTTGGGGTATCAACGGCAATACCAATATGAACATATTTTTTCAATGCTAATCGCTGAGCATCGGTAGAAATTGAACTATTGAAACGAGGCATTTCTTCTAATGCTCGAGCAACCGCTTTCATGACAAAAACTAATGGTGTAATTTTTACTCCCGTTTGTAACTTTTCCATCTCTTTATTTTGCTGCTTACGGAAAGCTTCTACTTCGGTAATATCAGCATCTTCCATGACAGTCACATGCGGGATTATTACCCAGTTACGACTCAAATTAGCGCTAGATATCTTTTGAATGCGGCCAAGTTCAACTTCTTTAACTTCACCAAATTTACTAAAATCAACTTTTGGCCATGGTAGCATGCCTGGTAAACCACCCGCAGTAGTCCCTCCAGGTTCAGAACGTTTTACCGCCTCTTTGACATAAGTTTGAACGTCCTCACGCAGAATCCGACCTTTACGTCCTGTTCCATTTACCTTAGCCAAATTAACACCAAATTCACGCGCTAGACGGCGAATAAGCGGTGTTGCATGCACATAGGCATCATTTTCAATAAATTCACTTTTAGTCTCAGAAACATTACTTGCCTGTGCTGTAGATGAGACTTGAGGGGGTTCAGAAGGCGAGGCCTCTGATTTTTTCGCTATTTCAGCGCTGCTAGTTTCCGCACTGGCAGCTGGCGAACCTGCGGTAGCATCAACCGCAAAAATCATAATTAGTGAACCGGTTTTAACTTTATCGCCTTTAGCAATTTTGATCTCTTTAACTTCGCCGGCAAAAGGCGCTGGCACTTCCATCGATGCCTTTTCACCTTCTACGGTAATTAACGACTGCTCAACATCAACTTTGTCGCCCACTTTTACCATAATTTCGGTAACTTCAACTTCATCTGCACCAATATCAGGAACGTTAATTTCAATAGACATTGATTTTACCTCTTATGCCAAACGCGGGTTAATTTTTTCTGGGTTGATGTTGTATTTTTTAATGGCTTCATTCACCAATTTTACATCCATTTCACCACGTTTCGCTAATTCACCCAACGCTGCTACTACCACATAGGAAGTATCAACCTCAAAATGATGACGGAGGTTTTCACGGCTATCTGAACGACCAAAACCATCAGTACCCAAAACACGATAATCACTTGCAGGAATGTAGGAACCAATTTGTTCTGCAAATAATTTCATATAATCTGTTGATGCAACTGCCGGAGCATTATTCATGATTTGAGCAACATGAGGTACACGAGGTTTATCAGATGGATGTAACATATTCCAACGTTCACAATCCTGCCCTTCACGAGCTAATTCGGTAAATGACGTTACACTATAAACATCGGAAGCAATACCATACTCACTAGACAAAATTTTTGCAGCTTCTCGAACATGACGCATCATTGAACCCGATCCCAACAATTGAATTTTGCCTTTTTCGCCTTTTAGTGACTCCAGTTTATAGATACCTTTACGAATACCTTCCTCAACACCAGTAGGCATCGCTGGCATATGATAATTTTCGTTCAAGGTAGTAATATAGTAGTAAACATTTTCTTGTTTCTCACCATACATACGAACTAAACCATCATGCATAATAACAGAAACTTCATAAGCATAAGCTGGATCATAAGAGATACAGTTAGGTATGGTTAGTGACTGGATATGGCTATGGCCATCTTCATGTTGCAAGCCTTCACCATTCAATGTGGTACGTCCTGAGGTTCCGCCAATTAGGAAGCCACGCGCTTGCTGGTCTCCAGCTGCCCATAACAGATCACCAATCCGCTGAAAGCCGAACATGGAGTAATAAATATAAAATGGGATCATCGGCAGATTATTTGTGCTATAGGATGTAGCAGCAGCTAACCAAGAAGCGCCGGCACCCAATTCGTTGATACCTTCTTGAAGAATTTGACCTTTTTCGTCTTCTTTGTAGTAAGCAACTTGTTCACGATCTTGAGGGATGTACTGTTGTCCATTTGGACTATAGATGCCAATTTGACGGAATAAACCTTCCATACCAAAAGTACGTGCTTCATCAGCAATAATTGGCACTAGACGATCTTTAATTGAGTTATTTTTTAACATTATATTCAAAGCACGTACAAATGCGATCGTAGTAGAGATCTCTTTATTTTGCTCTGCTAATAATTGGCCAAAATCTTCTAGGCTAGGAATATCCAATTTTTCATCAAATGTAGGATTTCGTGCAGGTAAATATCCACCTAATGCCTGACGACGCTCATGGAGATATTTATATTCAGCTGAATCTTCTTTAAAAGTAATAAAAGGTAATTTTTCTACTTGATCATCCGCTATCGGCACATTAAAGCGATCACGGAAATAACGAACCCCTTCGAGGTTCATTTTTTTCACCTGATGGGCAATATTTTTACCTTCAGCAGTATCGCCCATGCCGTAGCCTTTAACTGTTTGAGCTAAAATGACTGTTGGCTTGGCTTTAGTGTCTTGCGCTTTTTTAAAAGCGGCATAAACTTTTTTCGGATCATGACCACCACGGTTTAACGACCAGATTTCATCATCGGTCATATCCTTGACTAGTGCACTTGTCTCAGGGTAACGATTGAAAAAGTGTTCACGAACATAAGCGCCATCTTTAGACTTAAATGTTTGATAATCACCATCCAAAGTTTCATTCATCAACTGAATCAGTTTATCTGAAGTATCCTTGCGCAATAATTCATCCCATCGGTTACCCCACAGGATTTTAATCACCTGCCATCCAGCACCGCTAAAGATACCTTCTAATTCATTAACAATCTTACGATTACCAGTGACTGGCCCATCAAGGCGTTGTAAGTTACAGTTGATCACAAAAACCAAGTTATCTAACTTTTCACGAGTCGCAATCGTGATAGCACCTTTAGATTCAGGTTCATCCATTTCACCGTCACCAAGGAAAGCATAAACTGTCTGATCTGCGGTATCCTTTAAACCTCTGTGTTGTAAGTATTTTAAAAATTTTGCTTGATAAATAGCACCTATTGGAGCTAATCCCATCGACACCGTAGGAAATTGCCAAAATTCAGGCATCAATTTAGGATGAGGATAAGAGGAAAGACCTTTGCCACCAATTTCTTGCCGGAAATTGTCCATTTGCTCTTCAGTGAGACGACCTTCCAAAAATGCGCGTGCATAAATACCAGGCGAAATATGTCCTTGGAAATAAACTAAATCTCCACCATTTTTATTGTTTTTTGCCTGGAAGAAGTGATTAAAACAGACTTCATACAAAGTTGCAGAAGACTGGAAAGATGCCATATGACCACCTAACTCCAGATCTTTTTTAGAAGCTCGTAAAACTGCCATTACAGCATTCCAACGAATCGCAGAGCGAATACGACGTTCTAAATCCATGTCGCCTGGATAATCAGGCTCATCCTCTACGTAAATAGTGTTGATATAATCACAGTTTCCAGAACCAGCTGCGATATTAACGCCGCCCTTGCGTGCTTGTTGTAATACTTGATCAATAAGATACTTAGCACGATCAACACCTTCTTCACGGATGACCGATTCGATCGCCTGTAACCAGTCGCGAGTTTCGATCGGATCCACGTCATTCTTCGACATATCTGACATGGTCTATTCCTTATCTATTATCTGTTTCTAATGTAGTTACTGAGCCATCTTTTAAACATATTTACTAAATCAGAAAGAAGAAAAAAAGATAGTCACTATTGCCGCAACTTTGTCTCTAATAAATCAGAGGGGTAATGCAGACGCAGCAACAAAAAATCTGCACTACTAAATTAAATTTTGATATTGTTTTATTCGACGTAAAGAACGCTCACGACGTTTATGCTCACGACTGATGTACAGCAAAATCTCCTCAATAAATCCTAAATGACGATGTGAAGCTTCCTATGCTTTTCAGGTTCACGTGCGATAATAGCTTCAAAAAATTTTTGAGTTCTATGTTTACTTACTGTTGCGTGCATTTCTTTACGGGTATATAAGCACTCAAAATTTTGTCTAATATTCTGCTCTAACAATGGAACCATACAACGAAGTATATGAAATAATACCGCGCATTATGCGCCGCTTCAGTAACAACGAGCTGATATTGGAAAACAGCCTCAACTTCAGCATTAACATCCCCACGCTCTTCAATATCCTGAATTTGTAAATGACTGCTCTTAATCCGAGCCAGATCCTCATCGGTTCCTCTTAAAGTAGCATAATAAGCAGCAATACCTTCAAGTGCATGACGTGTTTCTAAAAGATCAAATTGTGATTCTATATGCCCAGATAATAACTGGGTAAGCGGATCACTAAAGCTTTGCCACAGATTTGTTTGGACGAACGTGCCTCCTCCTTGTTGGCGAAGAAGAAAACCTTTTGCTTGAAGCCTCTGAATCGCCTCACGCAAAGAGGGACGAGAAACATAAAATTGCTTAGCCAACTTACGTTCAGGTAGCAATTTTTCTCCGAAGCACAATATTCCTTCAAGGATTAAAAGCTCAAAGCGCTGTTCAATGATATCAGATAATTTAGGTTGGCGAATTTTGCTATAAACCATATTTACAATAGGCCACTTATATTTTGCGTAAATACTTATTTAACACTACCAAAGTCAATTGGTAATACCAATTTATCCTAGATGTACATAAAGTAACAAAGTATTCACTAACTGTCCATAAGAGCTTATATTTAACCT
>NZ_CACTIE010000085.1 GCF_902713415.1 Arsenophonus endosymbiont of Bemisia tabaci Q2 | reverse complement strand
AATTAATAAAGAAACAATATTCATAAATGTGAAGATGACATTGTGGCAGAAAGCATTTTTGAGGCATAATATGGTGCAATTAATTTACTAGGAGTGCTGTTGTGTCAACTGAAAAAAATAGAGACAGTCATTCGTTGATAGAACAATTTCTCGATACTATTTGGCTTGAGCACAATTTAGCCGCTAATACGCTTTCTTCTTACCATACTGATTTACAAGCATTAGTTAATTGGTTATCGCGCCATGGTCACGATCTGCTTACGATGGAGATCATCGATTTATAATCTTTTCTGGCAGAACTGGTAGAGGGCGGTTATAAAGCCACCAGTTCTGCTCGTTTACTGAGTGCCATGCGACGCTTATTTCAGTATTTCTATCGTGAAAAACTACGTACCGATGATTCGACCGCACAATTGTCGGCACCTAAAATTGCCGAAACGGCTTCTTAAAAATCTTAATGAGAAACAAGTTGAAGATTTACTGCATGCACCTATCACTAATGATCCGATTGAATTAAGAGATCAAACGATGCTTTAGGTGCTTTATGCATGTCGGCTACGTGTTTCTGAACTGGTTGGGCTAACATTAACAGATATTAGTTTACGTCAGGGTGTTATTCGGGTAGTTGGAAAAGGTAATAAAGAACGATTGGTACCCTTGGGTGAAGAGGCTATTTATTGGTTGGAAACTTATTTAACCGAAAGTCGTCCAATCTTACTTAATGGATTGACTAATGATGTATTATTTCCGAGTAAAAGAGGTACGCAAATGACACGTCAGACTTTTTGGCATCGGATTAAAGATTATGCAGCAATTGCTGGAATTGATAGTGAAAAACTTTCTCCTCACGTATTAAGACATGCTTTTGCCACCCATTTTCTGAATCATGGGGCAGATCTCCGTGTAGTATACAAATGTTACTTGGACATAGTGATCTTTCTACCACCCAGATCTATACCCATGTTGCCACAGAGCGTTTAAGGCAATTGCACCAACAACATCATCCTCGAGGTTCATTGAGGATCAAGGAAATTCTAAATGAAAAAAATATCGTATGGTTAATTGGTCTTCTGGCCGCAATGTCACATTCTGCATTGGCTGATGATGTGGCAATTAAAAGAGGATTGAATAAAATGGGCATAGAAACTGAGAATATCCATCCGTCACCTATTTTAGGTTTAAGTACAGTAATTACTAGCCAAGGTCTGGTTTATGTGACTGAAGACGGTAAGTATTTATTAGAAGGACCGATTTATGATTTAAGTGGTCAAATGCCGGTTAATGTTACAAATCAGATCTTGGCAAAGAAAATAGAAGCAATGAGCTACCAGATGATCATATTTAAATTACCAGAGGAAAAATATGTTTTCACCGTATTTACCGATGTTACCTGTGGTTATTGCAAGAAATTTCATCAAGATATAGCAGAATATAATAAAAAGGGTATCACCATACGTTATTTGGCATTCCCTCGTAATGGCTTTCACCACGAATCAGCTAAAACAATGACATCTATCTGATGTACTGCTGATCGACAAAAAGCATTAAAAAGTATTAAGAGACCCTTTTAAAGGCAAAACGATTTCTCCGATTGAAAAATGCAAAACAGTCGATATTGCTGCTCAATTTAATATCGACCATATGCTTGGTATCAATGGGACACCCGCTATGGTGTGAGACGATGGCACAGTAATATAGCTAAGCGTCTTAATTTTGATTACAAAAATATATGTTTTTCTCCAATATAAATTTACTGATATAGAGTAATTACTTGTAATCATTTTAAAGTCGTCTAGCTATACCTTGGTTATATGACGGCAGATAATTTAGTTAAAGGGTTAGAAAAACTTAAGAAAAATTATAATGAGTTAACAATAAATATGAAAATACAGCTTCATCGCTGACCGAAAGCAGATGATAGCCACCTTCCTGCTCATTTGTCTCCGGTATTACGCCGTTTGTACGCTATGAGAGGTGTGTTATCAGAAAATGAGTTAGAAACAGGTGCAAAAGGATTGCTTAATTACCAATCACTTAATGGTATTGAAACAGCGGTTCAGTTATTAATCACTGCTCTGAATAAACATTTGCGAATTATAATGGTCGGTGATTTCGACGCCGATGGTGCAACCAGTACGGCATTGGCACTGCGAGCGCTGGGTGCGATGGGATATCGTCATTTTGATTATTTGGTTCCTAACCGATTTGAAGATGGCTATGGACTTAGCCCACAGGTTGTTGATCAAGTAATTAAAAGAAAAGCGCAACTTATTATTACCGTTGATAATGGTATATCTTCCTATGAAGGAGTTGCTGTTGCTCAACAACACGGTATAAAAGTGATTATTACCGAACACCATTTACCAGGAGAAACCCTGCCTTGTGCAGAAGCAATCATTAATCCTAATTTAGCTGATTGTCACTTTCCATCAAAAGCATTAGCGGGGGTTGGTGTCAGTTTTTATTTGATGTCAGCATTACGTGCTGCGTTGCGCCAGACTGGTTTGTTTGAGCAACAAGCATGTAAGATGCCTAATCTGGCTGAATTATTAGATTTGGTTGCATTAGGTACGGTGGCCGATGTTGTTCCCTTAGATAGTAATAATCGTATTTTAGTCTATCAAGGTTTAAACCGTATTCGGGCGGGACAAAGCTGTGTCGGGATCAAAGCCTTGATTGAAGTTTCCAAACGTGATGTTAGTCGTCTGGTTGCTAATGATTTAGGTTTCTCAATTGAGCCACGGCTTAATGCAGCGGGAAGATTAGATGATATGTCAATCGGTGTAGAACTGTTATTGACTGATGATATCGTTCACGCTAGAAAATTGGCTAATGAATTAGATAATTTAAATCGTACTCGCCGCGAAATTGAACAGCATATTCAGCAAGAGGCTTGGCAGATTTTTGAGCAAATAGAAGAAAAACGTCATCAAATACCGAATGGTCTTGCACTTTATCATCCTGAATGGCATCAGGGAATAGTAGGAATATTGGCTTCTCAGATCAAAGAACGATTTCATCGTCCGGTTATTGCTTTCGCGCCGGCTGGTGAAAGGATTTTGAAGGGGTCAGGGCGTTCCATCTATGGTTTGGCATTTACGGGATGCCCTTGAACGCTTAGATATGCTTAATCCGGGATTAATTTTAAAGTTTGGTGGCCATGCTATGGCGGCAGGATTAACGCTGGAAGAGCAGAAGTTTACTCAGTTTCAAGAGAACTTTGCTAATCTGATGGCAGAACTACTGGATAACAATATGCTTGAAGGGGTTATTTGGAGTGATGGTGAACTAAATAATGAAGAGTTGTCATTGGATATTGCTGAACTAATTAGAAATGGTGGGCCATGGGGACAGGCTTTTCCTGAGCCAATTTTTGATGGCAAATTTCGCCTACTGCAACAACGTCTTGCCGGTGATTGTCATCTAAAAGTGATGTTAGAACCACTGGCTGGTGGTCCGATTATAGATGGCATCGCCTTTAATATTGATACCGCTTATTGGCCTGACAATAGTATTAAAATGGTCGAATTGGCTTATAAATTAAATGTGAATGAGTATCGTGGTAATCGTAACATCCAGTTACTTATTCAGCATTTATGGCCTTGCAAATAGTATTTAGCCTATTTTGACCATCAACAGTGTTAGGTATAGTTATGATTTCCCTTATTATAATCACTATTTTTCTGTCACTAATTGCAACTAGTTAGATTTAAAGCATTATTCTTATAGTGGCATTTACTGACTAAAAGCGGTTATTTGGTTGGCAAAATGAGTTATCATGAAGCATATTAACTGAAAAACTATAATCCAGCAATCAGATCCGCTACAATAAGCGGTTTATATTTTTATGACTTTTAATGAAAATAACATAAATAAGATATAAGAGTATGTTTGAAATTAATCCAATAAAAAATCAAATTCAGGATCTGTCTGAGAGGACGAAGATCTTGAGGGGGTATCTTTGACTATGATGCCAAGAAAGAACGTTTGGAAGAAGTAAATGCAGAACTTGAGCAGCTTGATGTGTGGGAAAAACCAGAGCGAGTCCAAACGTTGTGTAAGGAGCGTTCTTCTCTTGAAGCAATAGTAGAAACTATTGATGCCTTGATACAAGGTTTAGACTATGTATCTGGTTTGCTCGATTTGGCAATTGAAGCTGATGATGAAGAAACTTTTTATGAGGCGGTCGCGGAGTTAACGCAGCTGGAAGGAAAACTGGGACAATTAGAGTTTCGTCGTATGTTTTCAGCGCAGTATGACAGTGCTAATTGTTATCTTGATTTACAGGCAGGCTCAGGGGGAACTGAGGCGCAAGATTGGGCTCGCATGTTGATGCGCATGTATCTTCGTTGGGCAGAGTCAAAAGGTTTTAAAACAGAAATTATTGAAATGTCAGATGGTGATGTTTCAGGCTTAAAATCTGCCACGATAAAGATTATTGGTGAGTATGCTTTTGGTTGGTTACGGACTGAAACCGGTGTTCATCGATTAGTACGTAAAAGTCCTTTTGATTCCGGTGGTCGCCGCCATACCTCATTTAGCTCAGCGTTTATTTATCCTGAAGTAGATGATGATATAAATATTAAAATCAATCCGGCGGATTTACGCATTGAGGTTTATCGGGCGTCAGGGGCTGGTGGCCAACATGTTAATAAAACAGAGTCAGCGGTACGTATAACCCATATTCCAACTGGCATTGTTACCCAATGTCAGAATGACCGTTCTCAACATAAGAATAAAGATCAGGCATTAAAGCAACTAAAAGCAAAATTATCTGAACTAGAAATGCAAAAGAAAAATGCCGATAAACAAGCATTAGAAGAAAATAAATCTGATATTGGCTGGGGTAGCCAAATTCGTTCTTATGTGCTCGATGATTCTCGAATTAAAGATCTACGAACCGGTGTTGAAAATCGCAATACCCAAGCTGTGCTGGATGGTGATCTGGACAAATTCATTGAAGCAAGCTTAAAAGCTGGCCTATGAGGAAAAAAGATGTCTCAACAACAACAGGGTACTGAGCGATCCCTTGATTTAAATAATGAATTAAAAACTCGGCGTGAAAAATTGGCCGGATTGCGTGGTAATCGCATTGCTTTTCCTAATGATTTTCGCCGTGAGTATTTATCTGGCGATTTGCATGGTAAATATAATGAGAAGCATGCGGAAGAACTTACTGCACTGAATATTGACGTCTCTGTTGCCGGCCGAATGATCACACGCCGTATCATGGGTAAAGCCTCTTTTGCGACTTTACAAGATATGGGCGGTCGGATTCAGATTTATGTTTCTCGCCATGACTTACCAGAAGGTATTTATAACGAACAGTTTAAGAAATCGGATCTGGGCGATATTCTTGGTGTTAAGGGTAAATTATTTAAGACCCAAACAGGTGAGTTAACCATCCATGCGCATGAAGTCTATTTATTAACCAAAGCATTACGACCTCTGCCAGATAAATTCCATGGGCTGGCAGATCAGGAAACGCGTTATCGCCAACGTTACCTCGATCTTATTGCTAATGAACAATCGCGCCAGACTTTTATTACGCGTTCACGTGTGTTATCGGTTTTACGTAACTTCATGGTTAGTAAAGATTTCATGGAAGTCGAAACACCCATGATGCACGTTATACCGGGTGGTGCAGCGGCACGTCCATTTATTACTCATCATAATGCGTTAGATATTGATATGTATCTGCGTATTGCGCCAGAACTTTATTTGAAACGTTTAGTTGTTGGCGGATTCGAGCGAGTTTTTGAAATTAATCGTAATTTTCGTAATGAAGGCATTTCGCCGCGGCATAATCCAGAGTTTACCATGATGGAACTGTATATGGCTTATGCTGATTATAAAGATCTTATTGTGTTAACCGAAGAGTTATTTAAAACGTTAACGCAAGAAGTATTAGGCACAACCCAGGTAACATATGGTGAGCATTCATTTGATTTCGGGCAGTCTTTTAGCAAAATGACGATGAAAGAAGCGATAGTCAAATATCAGGTCGAAACTGATCTGGCTGATTTGAATGATCTGGCTAAAGCGACAATCATCGCAAAATCACTCAATATAGAGGTAGAAAAAGGCTGGGGATTAGGTCGTCTACAGTGTGAGATTTTTGAGGCAGTGGCGGAAAGCCATTTGATCCAACCGACATTTATTACTGAATATCCGGCAGAAGTTTCTCCGTTGGCTCGTCGTAATGATAATAATCCATTTATTACCGATCGATTTGAATTCTTTATTGGTGGTCGTGAAATTGGTAATGGTTTTTCTGAGCTAAATGATGCAGAAGATCAAGCTGAACGCTTTGCTGAGCAGGTTCGTCAGAAAGATGAGGGTGATGATGAAGCCATGTTTTATGATGAGGATTATATCACTGCACTGGAGCACGGATTGCCACCAACGGCTGGTTTAGGTATTGGTATTGATCGGATGATCATGCTATTGACCAATAGTCATACAATTCGTGATGTTATTCTGTTTCCAGCATTACGGCCTGGTAAATAGTTTAGCAAATTGGATAAATAGTGCCTGGCTGAAGCCAGGCACTGCTATTTTTTTTTCGATCTATTATTTGTCGCCAATATAGTATTTAACGCTTGTCTGCTTATTGAAATAGCTTGCCTCACTAGGGTTGTTTGTCGTCAGTATAATATTTAACGCCGATGCGGATAATCTCCCGCCCTTGTGTGCGCCGATGTTTATTGGTATCACGCAAAGAATAGATAAAACCGCAATATTCTTGTTGATAAAATTGTTCGCGCTTACTAATTTCCACCATTCTTGCGGAATCACCTTGTTTAGGGCAGTTATAGTCCCAATAAGTTAGGCCATCGTAATGACTGGCGGCACGCTTACCGCAATCATTGATCTGTTGCATATTTTTCCAGCGAAAAATACCTAATGAACTGGAGATAATGCTAAAATCATGCTCGGCAGCATAAAGAGCGGTACCCTCAAATCGCATATCAAAACACATAGTGCAACGAATTCCACGCTCAGGTTCTTGCTCCAACCCCTTGGCACGTGCAAACCAGTTATCACTATCATAATCAGCATCAAAAAACTGCACATTATGCTCCTTGGCAAAACGAATATTTTCGTTTTTGCGGATCTCATATTCTCGTTGTGGGTGAATATTTGGATTATAGAAAAAATAGTATAATCAATACCGGAAGCACTTAGTGCCTCCATTACTTCACCTGAGCAAGGCGCGCAACAAGAATGCAGTAATAATTTATTTGCGCCATTAGGCAGCGTTAGTTTAGAACGGGTAAATTTATCCATAGTTGCAAATTTTTATAGTAATCAATAATAGGGCTAATAATAACAGCAAGCGAGAGATATATAATAGTCTTTTATTTTTTTGGGTCAAATTTGTTTTCGATAGACGCCAAGAAGGTTTATTGCCGCTTATAATCGATAAAAACACCCACTATATTTTACTTAAAGTAATTTTACATCGACTTAGATTGATATAAAAATTTATTTTATTAAATATTAATATAATATTCGATAATTTTTCATTGTGGTATTAACTAATATAAAGAGTTAGTTAAAGAAAGAGTTTTTATATCAAATATTGCAATAAGATAATATTTCAATTAATAAAAGATATAGCGGAAAATATGGTAAATAAACTTTAGAAACTGTTATTTAGTATAAAAACTTCTACTAAACAACAGTGTTAGTAGTGGTAAATAAATAGAGAAATTTTATGAAGAAATTGAATGTTATAAATTAAATTTTAAGCTGGAGAAAATATTGATACATTTTTAAATATTTTAGTAATGGAATTTTTGGTTAAAATTCACCTTTTATCTGTTTTTATATCACTAAATGATGCTTTAGTTGCTTACTGTTAGTCATATAAACCAAAAACTGCCAACCAGTTCACACTTTCTTGATATGTTTTTTGCTGTAATAAGCCATGTTACATGCTTTAGGACTTGATTTTTTCAAAATAAAATAATTAAGCAGTCAATAGGAGTTTATTGTATGAGATCATTAAGCTTTATTATATTGAGTATATTTATGTCATTATGTTTAGTGAAATCTTTACAGGAAAAAGAGTATCAACTGACGGGTAAAAATATAAACATGCTGTTATCCGATAATAAGAAAGGTATATTACTTTGATTTAAAAATAACAAAAATAATGATGCAATTAAAACTGATAATTTATTTGAAATTAATTTTAATTCAGGAAAAATTAACGAAAAAAGATTTTAACCTGCAAGATACTAAGCAGTATAAAAATACCATCATAATAAATTATATTAAAGATACTATCAAAGTCACCACAATATTGTCTTTATGTGACAAGGCCAATTTTGGCCGTTATGAAATCCAAATCAGCGCTGAAAATAATCCCCTAAACATGAGTATGGTGTTATTAATGCCTTTTAAGACGCAGGCGCCTTTTGTTTATGGTTCAGTTGTCAGTTCTCCAATTATTAGTGATTCATTTTTTGTCATTCCAGAAAATCCGTTAATTAATACGATAGCTTATGAAGGCCGAGTAACAGAAAAAATAGCCTAGGCCATTCCTTTACAGCCAGGTCATACACTTAGTTACAAAACTTATATTGGCATTTATGCAGCTGGCTAATTACGAAGTAATGCCAATCAGCTTTTAAATTTTGTTCGTGCTCGTCCTTATCATCCTTATTTACGCTATAATTCTTGGCTTGATATTGGTTTTTTTAATCCCTATACCCAAAAGCAAGCATTATTACGTATTAAACAGTATGGCGAACAGTTTGTCAAAAACGCGGTGTCAAATTAAATGGCTCTTTATTTAAAGATGGTTGGGATAATTTAACCGGTAACTGGGGATTTGGTGCTAATTTCTCCAATGAGTTTAATAAATCAAAAATAGTAGCCGAAAAATATCATGCGGCATTAGGTATTTGGTTATCACCCTGGGGAGGATATAGCTAAGCGACTTAATTTTGATTACACCATATTGAGTGCGAACAAAATATCTGTGTCGCATCCGAGCGCTCTTTTTTTTTGCATTTAGCTTGTCCCCATTTACGTTCAATTGGATTAAGATCTGGCGAATAGGTAGGCAAATATTTCACCATATGCCCCGCATCGATGATGACTTGTTTAATACTCTGTTTCTTTTGAAAAGTTGCATTATCCATCATGATTACACTGTTTTTAGGAAGTACTGGGATAAGGACTTGGGTGACCAATGCATAGAAAACATCGCTGTTAATATTGATAT
>NZ_CACTIE010000084.1 GCF_902713415.1 Arsenophonus endosymbiont of Bemisia tabaci Q2 | reverse complement strand
CATAAATACATCAATTTTAATGACTAGAAATTAAAATGGCTTTGAGCGGCTTATAAAAAACTCAGTCTATTAAACAGGGTTTTTAATATTTAATAATATTATCTATAAAGCCATAAATGGCAGGGGCGGAGAGACTTGAACTCCCAACATCCGGTTTTGGAGACCGGTGCTCTACCAATTGAACTACGCCCCTAATAGATGGGGGTGCAGACGGGGTCTAACCGGCGAACTTCGGGGTGACAGGCCGATATTGTAACCAACTGAATTACCGCACCACCCAATTTACTTTACTAACGGTCTTTTCCATTAGCCTTAAATTAAAGGCTGGCAGCTTTCTTAACTATCGGCGCTACAGCATTTTACTTCTGAGTTTGGCATGGGGTCAAGTGGGACCACAGCGCTATTAGCGCTAGACAAATTCTTTTTTATTTATTTTTTATTTTGTCTTATTTCGCTGCTTTATAGAATAGATAGTCTGATCACCTACCTTAGTAGCGAACATACCTTGGCTTTTAGCAAAATTTGACCATATTTAATTTTAAAACAAGCTAAAATTCTCTCTTTCAAAACACCTTTGGTGTTGTTAGGTTAAGCCTCTCGGGTTATTAGTACTAGTTAGCTCAACGTATCGCTACGCTTACACACCGAGCCTATCTACGTTCTCGTCTTGAACACCCCTTATAGGACATCACTGTCAGGGAAGATTTATCTTGAGGCAAGTTTCCCGCTTAGATGCTTTCAGCGGTTATCTCTTCCGCACTTAGCTACCAGGCGATGCCATTGGCATGACAACCTGTACACCAGTGGTGCGTCCACTCCGGTCCTCTCGTACTAGGAGCAGCCCCTCTCAATCTTCCTTCGCCCACGACAGATAGGGACCGAACTGTCTCACGACGTTCTAAACCCAGCTCGCGTACCACTTTAAATGGCGAACAGCCATACCCTTGGGACCTACTTCAGCCCCAGGATGTGATGAGCCGACATCGAGGTGCCAAACACCGCCGTCGATATGAACTCTTGGGCGGTATTAGCCTGTTATCCCCGGAGTACCTTTTATCCGTTGAGCGATGGCCCTTCCATTCAGAACCACCGGATCACTAAGACCTACTTTCGTACCTGCTCGCGCCGTCACGCTCGCAGTTAAGCTGGCTTATGCCTTTGCACTAACCTCACGATGTCTGACCGTGATTAGCCAACCTTAGTGCTCCTCCGTTACGCTTTGGGAGGAGACCGCCCCAGTCAAACTACCCACCAGACACTGTCCTTAGCCCGGATTACGGGCTCAAGTTAGAACATCAAACATTAAAGAGTGGTATTTCAACGTTGGCTCCATGCAGACTGGCGTTTACACTTCAAAGCCTCCCACCTATCCTACACATCAAGGCTCAATGTTCAGTGTCAAGCTATAGTAAAGGTTCACGGGGTCTTTCCGTCTTGCCGCGGGTACGCTGCATCTTCACAGCGAGTTCAATTTCACTGAGTCTCGGGTGGAGACAGCCTGGCCATCATTACGCCATTCGTGCAGGTCGGAACTTACCCGACAAGGAATTTCGCTACCTTAGGACCGTTATAGTTACGGCCGCCGTTTACTGGGGCTTCGATTAAGAGCTTTGCCTTACGGCTTACCCCATCAATTAACCTTCCAGCACCGGGCAGGCATCACACCGTATACGTCCACTTTCGTGTTTGCACAGTGCTGTGTTTTTAATAAACAGTTGCAGCCAGCTGGTATCTTCGACTGGCTTTAGCTCCGGATGCTAGACCTTTCACTTAATGCCAGCGTGCCTTTTCCCGAAGTTACGGCACTATTTTGCCTAGTTCCTTCACCCGAGTTCTCTCAAGCGCCTGAGTATTCTCTACCTAACCACCTGTGTCGGTTTGGGGTACGATTAATGATTACCTATCGCTTAGAGGCTTTTCCTGGAAGCTGGGCATCAACTACTTTACCACTTTCGTGGCTCGTCATTACGTCTCAGTGTTGTAGCACTGCGGATTTTCCTGCACTACCCACCTACTTGCTTAAACCGGGGCAACCGTCGCCCGGCTAGTTTAGCCTTCTTCGTCCCCCCTTCGCAGTAACCCTTAGTACGGGAATATTAACCTGTTTCCCATCGACTACGCTTTTTAGCCTCGCCTTAGGGGTCGACTTACCCTGCCCCGATTAACGTTGGACAGGAAACCTTGGTTTTTCGGCGAGCGGGTTTTTCACCCGCTTTATCGTTACTTATGTCAGCATTCGCACTTCTGATACCTCTAGCAGACTTTTCAGTCCACCTTCTACGGCTTACAGAACGCTCCCCTACCCAACACGACATTTAAATGTCGCTGCCGCAGCTTCGGTGCATGGTTTAGCCCTGTTACATCTTCCGCGCAGGCCGACTTGACCAGTGAGCTATTACGCTTTCTTTAAATGATGGCTGCTTCTAAGCCAACATCCTGGCTGTCTAAGCCTTCCCATTTTGTTTCCCACTTAACTAGGACTTGGGGACTTTAGCTAGCTGGCGGTTTGGGTTGTTTCCCTTTCACGGGACGGTTAGCACCCGCCGTGTTTTCCTTCCGTGATAACATGTTTCGGTATTTGTAGTTTGCATCGGACTGGTAGTTGGGATGACTCACAAAACAGTGCTTTACTCGAAGATAATTTCAGGCGCACCTAAATAACTTTTGGGGAGAACTAGCTATTTCCCTCCCGGTTTGATTGGTTTTTTATCCCCAACCACAAATCATCCGACTAATGTTGAAACATTAGTCGGTTTGGTCCTCCAGTTAGTGTTACGCAAACTTGAACTTACTCATGGCTAGATCACCGGGTTTAGGGTTTATACCCTGCAACTTAACGGTAAGTTAAGACTCGGTTTCTTTACGGCTCTTCTATCCGGTTAACCTTGCTACAGAATATAAGTCGCTGACCTTTTATACAAAAGGTACGCAGTAACATTTTTTTGGGTGCTTCCACTGCTTGTATGTACACAGTTTTAGGTTTTATTTCATTCTTTTTGCCGGGGTTTTTTGCCTTTTTTTCACGGTACTGGTTTACTATCGGTCAGTCAGAAGTATTTAGCCTTGGAGGATGGTTTTCCCATATTTAGACAGGATAACATGTTTCCTCCGGCCCTACTCTTCGAGTTCACAACACTTACCGTTTGAGATACGGGGCCCTATCACCCTTTATTGCCAGCCTTTCCAGACCCTTCTCCTGCGGTAAATATTGATGTTGACTTTGGGCTGCTTGCCGTTTGCTCGTCACTACTTTGGAAATCTTGGTTGATTTCTTTTCCTCGACGAACTGAAACATTTCAGTACCCCCCGGTTTGCCTCGTTTGACTATGAATTCATCAAACGATAGTGCATTAATGCACTGAGTTTTTCCATTTGGACATCGCTGGCTAGTACGCTTCATATCAGCTTACCGGCGCTTTTCTCAGATTATCATGTCTTTTATTGTTTTTGGCTGCCTGCCTAAGCATCTACCGTGTAGGCTTTATTCGCTTAACTTTACAACCTGAAGGTGTTTTCTACTGTCTTTTTGTTGGGTTATAGCTGCGCGTCTACTAATTTTTTGTTGGGCAGTGCCCTCAATGTGCCTACGTACTTTAGTACGCTGGGCTTGCTGTGCGCTGGCTGCCTTGAATTGCTGACTGCTGACTTATAACGATTTATCATGACAACAAAAACCCAACTAATTGGAGTTTTGAGAGTTTTTTACATTATTTTTTAATAATGTGTGTTTCAATTTTCAGTTTGTTCCAGATTGTTAAAGAGCATAAGTTGGTAAACTAACTTACTGAATTCGCTTAATCGTTATTGCATTATTGGGTAAACAACAAACAGTGCACCACGCTTTTAGCGTTGTGCACTGCCTTTCTAAATCAGTAAAGTGGCGTTCCATAGGGGATTTGAACTCCTGTTATTGCCGTGAAAGGACGATGTCTTAACTCTCTATAAGATTGGCTTTACGCGCTATTTTATCAGCCAATTTATGTGAACACTCACATTTTATTTATCTAGGTAAGGAGGTGATTTAATTGCAGGTTGCTTTACGGTTACCTTGTTACGACTTTACCCTAGTCATGAATCAGAAAGTGGTAAGCACCATCTAAAAAGGTTAAGCTACCTACTTCTTTTGCAACCTACTCCCATGGTATGGCGGGCTGTGTTTACAAGGCCTGGGAACGTATTCACCGCGACATACTGATCCTTGATTACTAGCGATTCCAACTTCATGGAGTCGAGTTGCAGACTTTAAGTCCGGACTTTGACGGACTTTTTGAGTTTTACTTTTTCTTGCTGGCTTGCCTCTCTTTAGTATACGCCATTGTAGCACGTGTATAGCCCCTACTCGTAAGGGCCATGATGACTTAACGTTATCTCCACCTTTTTTTAGTTTACCACTGGCAATCTTTTTTGAGTTTTGGATCGAATCGCTGGCAACAAAAGATAAGGGTTGCGCTTGTTGCGAGACTTAACCCAATATTTTACAACACGAGCTGAGGACAGCCATGCAGAACCTGTCTTAGCGCTTCCGAAGGTACTTTTCTATCTCCTTTTATCTCTAAAGGATTCCGCTGGATGTCAAAAGTAGGTAAGGTTCTTGGCGTTACATTGAATTAACCATATGCTCTACCGCTTGTGACGGGCCTCCGTCAATTTATTTGAGTTTTAACTTTTTGGCTGTACTCCCCAGGCAATCGATTTAACGCGTTAGCTTTGGAGGACACAGTTCATGATTACAACCTCCAAATTGACATTGTTTACAGTGTGGACTACCAGGGTATCTAATCTGGTTTTCTTTTTACTCTTTCGCACATGAGCGTTAGTCTTTGTCTAGGGGGCTCGCCTTTGCCACCGGCATTTTTCTACATCTCTACTTATTTTACTGCTAAACATGAAATTTTACCTTTTCTACAAGACTTTAGCTAATTAGTCTTGAATGCCATTCCCAGGTTAAGCTCGGGGATTTTACATCTAACTTAATTACTTCTGCCTGCGTGTTTTTTACGCCTAGTAATTCTGATTAACGCTTGCACTCTCCGTATTACCGTGGCTGCTGGCACGGAGTTAGCCGGTGCTTTTTCTGTCGCTAACGTCAATTGCCAAGGTTATTAACTTTAACACTTTCCTCACGATTGAAAGTACTTTATTTCTTACTGTTTTCTCCCGTAGGAGTCTGGGCGGTGTCTCAGTTTTAGGGTGGTTGATCATTTTCTTAGACTAGCTAGAGATCATCGTTTAGGTGAGGTAATAGCTCACCTATTAGCTAATTTTATATGGGTTCATCCAAAGGGTGTGAGATCAGAATGGCTCCCTACTTTGCTCCTTAGAGATTATGCGGTATTAGCCACTGTTTTTAGTGGCTATTTTTTGCCTTTGATTAGATTTTTATATTTTACTTACTTGTCTGCCGCTTGACTTGCATGTGCTAGACCTGCCGTCAGGGTATCAATTTGAGTCATGATTAAGCTCTTCAATTAAAAGCTTGATGCTCAAAGCATGTGTTACTGACTGTAACACTTTTTTGTTTAACTTGCTTTTCCGATGTTTGACCACCTTCGCCGTTGCCGACAAAAATAACGTTACTGCATATATAATTTATATATTAATTAATTGTTTTGTCACTTTTCAAGACTTTAAAATTTAAAGTCAAAATATTTTTTGATGATGTTTGTGCGAGTGCTCACACAAATTGTTTGATTATTTGATTAATTGTTAAAGATCTTGTGGTTGTGGCCTAGGCCATGAGGTTGCATTATATTATAATGCGCTTTTCAGCTGTAAAGTCAAGTAGTTATTTCTACTTTTCTTTACCTTGCATCAAGAAAATTTAATTTAATTAATTCGTTCTATACTGACTCAGTGGGGGTGCATTATAGGCAGTTTTACGCAGCTGGTAAGCTTAATTTTGCATAATTTTGTTTAATTGATTAATTAAACAGCAAGGCATTATGTTATACCGAATTATTAACAGAGTTATCCACAAAAATAAAATAACAAAAATTATAGCGAAATACGCAAGCGAAATACGCAAGCGAAATACGCAAACGTTTGTTTTACAATTGCGTTTGCGACAAAAAATATTTGATTGAAACTAGTTATTTTTGAATATCATTTGTAATAGCGAATAGCCATAAAATTTAATTAATGTTTTAAAACATTTTATTATTCCAAGGGATCTATTTCATGCTTCAACTCCGCCCTATTCAGCGTGCTCTACTGAGTGTTTCTGACAAAGAAAGTAT
>NZ_CACTIE010000083.1 GCF_902713415.1 Arsenophonus endosymbiont of Bemisia tabaci Q2 | reverse complement strand
TACCTAAAATTCCTTCTGAAGTTCGTAACGAATCTAATAAACGAGCAATGAGCTGTGCAGCGGCAGGACTCGTACGAATAACACAATTGATTGATTGTAGCTAACATCTAATACCAAATTTTTTAGCGGGCTAATTGTTGTGGGAACAACCAGTTTAGCAGGTAGGCAATAAACCATTTCCATTTTAGCATTACGGTTACGCACCGCACCAAACTTTGTCAGCATTCTAGAAATTTTTGACTGGTTTATATTTTCAAAGCCTTGCTGTTGAAGTGCTATAAGGATCTCACTTTGGGAGCTAAATTTTTCTTCCTTGAGCAAAGCTTTAAAAGCTTTCACGAGATCTTCTTGTTTAGAAGAAACATACATAAATCAACTTTTTTAAGACGTTAAGTAGAGCGGTATTATGTATAAAGGTGAATTTTTATTCAACAAGCAATTCTAGCCTGGTGTTATGAAAATAATAAAAATTATTAGTCAGTTATTTGCCTACTTTGTGGAAATTAGCGATAAATTATTGTTTAAAAAATAATGTTATTTGTAAAAAATGGCAGTCGTGTCTCTAAATTATGCTGCTACCTAAGCAATATTAAAAAAGTGCCCCGTATCGCATAAGTCGATAAGAATTTTATTTAAAATGAAAAAAAATTTACAAGATTTATTTATTAACAAGAATTAATCGTAATTAATAGACTGTGTTATGAATAACGTATGTAATAGGTTGAAAGTTTTTAAGCCATTTTGAAGTGTCATCATATAAAGGAGTATCAGCATGAAATTAGCTATTCTTGGAGCAGCAGGTGGTATCGGCCAAGCACTTGCACTTCTTCTTATTCTTAAAAACCAGTTTCCATCAGGCTCAGAGCTTTCTCTTTATGATATTGCTCCTGTGACCCCTGGTGTTGCTAAAGATTTAAGCCATATTCCAACAGATGTAAAGGTAATTGGTTTTTCTGGTGAAGATCCGACACCGGCACTTGACGCTGCTGATGTAGTATTAATTTTGGCAGGTGTTGCCAGGAAACCAGGTATGGATCGCTCAGATTTGTTTAATATCAATGCCGGTATCGTTCGTAATCTGATTGAAAAAGTTGCTCAGAGCTGTCCTAAGGCGTTAATTGGTATTATTACTAATCCGGTTAATACTACTGTTCCGATAGCAGCAGAAGTATTAAAAAAGGCCGGCGTGTATGATAGAAATCGATTATTTGGTGTAACAACCTTAGATATTATTCGTTCTAATACTTTTGTTGCTGAATTAAAAGGTAAAAAACCTCAAGAAATCGAAGTGAAGGTTATTGGTGGTCATTCTAGCGTAACGATCCTACCGTTACTCTCTCAAATTGCCAATGTTAACTTTACCGAGCAGGAAGCTGAGGAGCTAACCAAGCGTATTCAAAATGCCGGCACTGAAGTTGTTGAAGCAAAAGCTGGTGGCGGATCAGCGACACTTTCTATGGGCCAAGCCGCTGCACGTTTTGGTTTATCATTAATTGACGCTTTAAATGGTAAAGAAAATGTAATCGAGTGTTCATATGTGGAAAGTGATGGTGAATATGCGCGTTTTTTTGCTCAGCCAATACGTTTAGGTAAAAATGGGATTGCAGAAAGATTACCTATTAATATTATTAATAAATTTGAAAAAAATAAATTGAAAAATATGTTAGAAACACTCAATAAAGATATTAAATTAGGCGAAGATTTTATTAATAAATAATATTATTAACTTCATTAAATAATAAACCGCAGATATGAGTCTGCGGTTTTTTTATAATTTATTCTTTATTTTTATTAGTAGGCCGACGAATATTTCGTTCTAATAATTCTCCTGTATTAAAATCGTAATAACGGATTGGCTATATTTCAGAAGGATGAAGGTTTAAAAAGTTCGCAATTATCCATTCTCCTTTTGGCCAGGGCCGAGATAATGCATTAGCTAGTGTTGAAGAGCTTAAACCTGCTTGTCTTGATATAGCTGCTAATGTTTTTCCGTGTTTTCTTAGCGCTGCAATAATATCCGCAGGATACCAATCAGATTTCTGTGAAATCATTTTTAATTCTTTTTCTATTAAATATATTGCTGCATTAGTGGTATAAATAACAGATAGTTCTGACATGTATTTCGAATTAGAACTTGTTATTAGAAATAAAATAACATTTTTTCTTTAATAGTTTCTTATTTTTTCTTAAAAATCTCTTTTTGAACTTGATTACAAAAAATAGAGAAATTTTACAGATATTTTAAGAAATATAGTAAGGCTCTCTTCAATTTGCTAGGAGTATAACTAATTAATTCTAGTTATGTTAACTCAGTATAATAGAATGAAAAAAATAAAAATCTTTAATTTATATTAATTCTTTAGAATTAATAGTTATAAAATAATTTTTCCGATATTAATAGAAAAAATTAGTTAATAATGATAGTGAAAAGGAGAACAATATTTGCAAGAGATAAAAAAAGAAATAACCCTACAATTTTATTCAATGCTTTTTCTATGGTTAGAAAATTAGGAGGGTTTTAAAACAAAAAATAATCTAAAAGGCCACCATTTTTAACAATTAGATTTGCAGAATTAGGTTATGTATTATAGCTAAGCGACTTAATTTTGATGACATTATTTATATGAGCTATTCAATTGATTTTAGACGTAAA
>NZ_CACTIE010000082.1 GCF_902713415.1 Arsenophonus endosymbiont of Bemisia tabaci Q2 | reverse complement strand
CTTAGCTATACCTATTCGCCAGATCTTAATCCAATTGAACATAAATGGGCACAAGCTAAATGTAAAAAAAGAGCGCTCGGATGCGACACAGATATTTTGTTCGCACTCAATATGGTGTAATCAAAATTAAGTCGCTTAGCTATAGTATCGGTTTTTTGACCATTGCCAACAAATTTCAGTCGCTGATTAACAGCGGTAATATTCCGCCACAATATAGCCAATCTCAGTTAGTGCAATTAGTTTTTAATAATCGTGTCGATGCAGGATTAACCAGCTTTTTTATGATCACGGTGGTGATTTTAGCATTGTTTTCAATCAGAACGATTTTAAGCGCGCTCAAATCAGCCACCCCGACCAGCCGTGAAACACCCTACTTAGCAATAGCGGCAAATGATGAGAACATTATTGTGAATCCAGAGCGAATTTTATTAATACCTAAGTCCTAAATCACTAATGGCTAATAGCAAACAGATAAATCAATAACTAAGATAATAGAAAATATTGCGGAAACAATAATAGCCTGAAATTTTCAGGCTGTTATTAGCAATAAAAAATAATGCTCCTATCACTCCATTCATTGTTAACAAACAACCTTTAATTAAAAGCGATGGATTAGCTAAATATTATTTCACCCGAGAAACATATTCACCGGAGCGGGTATCAACTTTAATTACCTCACCAATTTGAACGAATAGCGGAACTTTTACCACCGCACCGGTACTTAATGTTGCCGGTTTTCCGCTCCTACCTGCGGTATCCCCTTTTAAACCCGGATCGGTATCAACCACTGCCAGTTCAACAAAATTCGGTGGCGTGATAGCAATAGGCTGTCCATTCCATAATGTAACAATGCAGTCAGCTTGATCGATTAACCATTTTGCATTATCACCGACCGCTTTTTCATCAGCAGCTAGTTGCTCAAAAGTCTTATTATTCATAAAATGCCAAAACTCACCATCACTGTATAAATAGGTCAAGTTCAGATCCATAACATCAGCACTTTCGACAGAATCAGTTGACTTAAATGTTTTTTCTAATAACTTATTAGAAATTAATTTACGGATCCGTACGCGAGCAAACGCTTGCCCTTTGCCTGGTTTGACAAATTCGCTTTCCGCAATTGCACAAGGCTCGCCATCTAACATGATTTTAAGACCTGAGCGAAATTCATTGGTACTATAGGTAACCATAGAAATCCTCTAAATTTTTTAAGTAAAAATGGCATAGCCAAAAAATGTTTAATATTGTAACTCAAAAAAGCCCTGCCAGAGAAGTCTGGCTACAACAACTTGCAAAAGCTGTCACTGATCCTGACGAATTGCTACGATTACTGTCACTAAAAAATGATCCGGAATTGCGTGCTGGAAGTGCTGCTCGTGCTTTATTTCCGCTGCGCGTACCTCACACCCTTTTATTGCAAAAATGCGGATCGTTAATGCCAATGATCCCCTTTTATGGCAAGTTATTACACTAAAATCTGAATTTAATCCTACGCCAACATTTTTGACTGACCCGTTAAGTGAGCAAAATAGTCAAATTCCAGGATTATTACATAAATATCAGGATCGCGTCCTACTATTAGTGAAAGGAGGTTGTGCCGTTAATTGCCGCTACTGCTTCCGGCGTCACTTTCCCTATGAAGAAAACAAAGGCAACAAACAACATTGGCAGATTGCATTAAATTATATTCAACGCCATACTGAGCTTAATGAAGTTATTTTTTCAGGCGGAGATCCTTTGATGGCAAAAGATCATGAGTTAGATTGGCTGATGTCACAGTTAGAAACTATCCCTCATATCAAAAAGCTTAGGATCCATAGCCGATTACCGGTGGTTATTCCTGCTCGCATTACCACAACACTTTGGCAACGTTTCAATATTTCTCGATTACAGATTATTATGGTGACTCATATCAATCATGCCAACGAAATTGACAGTGAGTTTAGTCGCGCGATGGAACAGTTAAAACAGGTAAGTGTTACCTTATTAAATCAAAGTGTACTTTTGCGCGGTGTGAATGATAATGCTGACTGTGTCTCGCTAAATTAAGTAATAAACTGTTTGAAAACGGCATACTGCCTTATTATTTACATTTATTAGATAAAGTCCAAGGTGCCGCCCATTTTATGGTAACGGATGAAGAGGCCCGCATCATAATGAAAGAACTGCTTACCCATATCTCAGGCTATCTGGTACCCTGGTACCGAGATTAACCAGAGAAATAGGTGGAAAATTGAGTAAAACACCGATTGACTTACAATTACAATTACAATTACAATTACAATTACAATTACAATTACAATTTAGCTACATAATAAAACGCATTATCCTAATCCTATATTATTCAGGATCATGCTTAGGATGCCTTATGGACACTTATAAACTTGTCCTATCATTTTATTACTGTCTTATTACTGTCAGTAGGAATAAAACTCAAGAGTAACGTTTCCGTAGGGCTATTAGCGCCATAAATAACATTACCTCCCATCTCAAAAACTTTGTTTCCTAAATCATTTGCTGGGACACGCAGTGAACTAGACTCATTATTTACGCCACTAAGCCAATTACTTTGGGTGCCGGTAACCGACCCTAAATGCCGACATTCACTTCCTGCCTGGGCATTAACGAAACGAACTTTTTCACCCGTGGTGGTAATTTTATTGGTTGTTGAACAAGGCAGCCAAGACAAATAGTGTGGCACCAAGCAATACTTTAATTCGCATGTTGTTCCTCATTTACTTTTAGCTATATATTAATATCAACGCTTACATTACCGATTTTTTTTGCCAAATTAAGCTTATTATCAATAACAACATAATATCCAGCCAAATAGTTTGGAAATCAATCTTTTATACCAGCGTGTTAACAATATTTTTTACCCTATTCTAGTAAATATAGTCGGTTAAATCATATTATCGCAAAATTAAATCATCTTATGTGAAAAAATAGACTTAAAGCCAATAACCAGCCGCTAGCAAACCCTTAATGAAATCAAATTGCAAACAGATAAAAATCTGATAATAAAAAACCCCGAGTCAAAAGTTAAACTCAGGGTTTTTCTCGTGATAAGGATAACGATGTTAAGATTTTAATACCTTACATCATACCACCCATACCACCCATACCAGCAGCAGCACCTAGATCAGCTTTATCTTCTTTTGGTAAATCAGTTACCATAGCTTCAGTTGTGATCATAAGACCGGCGATTGAGCCAGCAAATTGTAAAGCCGAACGAGTAACCTTAGTTGGATCTAGAATACCCATGTCAAGCATGTCGCCATACGCTTCAGTTAAAGCGTTATAACCGTAGTTGCCTTTACCTTGTTTAACATTGTTAACAACTACAGCTGATTCTTCGCCCGCATTCTCAACAATTTGGCGCATAGGTGATTCCATCGCGCGAAGGGCGATATCAATACCAACTTTTTGATCTTCGTTGTCACCTTTCAACTTATCTAATGCAGCTGCAACACGAACCAGAGCAACACCGCCGCCAGCAACAATACCTTCCTCTACGGCTGCACGAGTTGCATGCAACGCATCATCAACACGGCCACGTTTCTCTTTCATTTCAACTTCAGTCGCAGCACCTACTTTAATCACCGCAACACCGCCTGATAACTTGGCAATACGCTCTTGTAATTTTTCACGATCATAATCGGAGGTTGCTTCATCACGTTGTTGCTTAATTTGTTCGATACGGCTTTTAATCGTGCTTTTTTCACCGATACCATGAATAATAGTGGTGTTATCTTTGTTAATAACGATACGTTTTGCTTGACCTAAATCTTCTAGCGTCGCTTTCTCCAACTCCATACCGATCTCTTCAGAGATAACAGCACCTTTGGTTAGAATAGCAATATCCTGCAACATGGCTTTACGGCGATCACCAAAACCAGGAGCTTTTACCGCAGCAACTTTTACAATACCACGTAAGTTGTTTACCACCAATGTCGCCAGGGCTTCACCTTCAACATCTTCAGCAATAATCAACAACGACTTGCCTGCTTTAGCGACAGCTTCCAATGCAGGTAACAATTCACGAATATTAGAAACTTTTTTATCTACTAACAAGATATAGGCATTTTCTAATTCGACAGAGCCCGCATCTGGCTTATTAATAAAATAAGGAGACAAATAACCGCGATCAAATTGCATACCTTCAACAGTAGCTAGTTCATCTTCTAAACCGGAACCTTCTTCAACGGTAATAACGCCTTCTTTGCCAACTGCTTTCATTGCTTTAGCAATTAAAGCACCGACGGTTTTATCAGAGTTAGCCGAAATCGTACCGACTTGTTCAATCTCTTTATTATCAGCACACGGTTTAGATAATTTTTTCAATTCTTCAACTGCCGCAGAAACCGCTCTATCAATACCTCGTTTTAAATCCATTGGGTTCATGCCGGCAGCAACCGCTTTTAAACCTTCGCTAACAATCGATTGAGCGAGTACTGTTGCTGTGGTTGTGCCATCACCTGCTGCATCATTCGCCTTAGATGCAACTTCTTTTACCATCTGGGCACCCATATTTTCGAATTTATCTTCTAATTCGATTTCACGCGCAACAGACACACCATCTTTAGTAATTGAAGGTGCTCCGAAAGATTTATCCAGAATTACATTACGGCCTTTCGGACCTAAAGTAACTTTAACTGCATCAGCAAGAATACTCACTCCACGAAGCATTTTTGCACGAGCGTCAATCCCAAATTTTACGTCTTTAGCTGCCATTTTTTCTTTCCTTTAAATTCATTTATTCATTCATTCATTCTGAAGATATAAGCGAGAAATTATTTTTCAATAATTGCCAGAATATCGCTTTCTGACATAATCAATACTTCGTTGTTATCAATCTTTTCTGTCTTCACGCCATAGCCGTCGTTAAAAATAACAGTATCGCCAACTTTCACATCTAACGGTTTATTTTCACCATTTTCTAAAATGCGACCGTTACCAACAGCTAGGACTTTGCCTCGAGTTGACTTACCAGCAGCAGAGCCCGTCAAAACAATGCCTCCAGCAGATTTAGCTTGAACTTCTTTGAGCTTGATGATAACCCGATCATGCAATGGACGTATCTTCATTAATAGATCTCCTATAAATAAAATCCATATAACGTAAATAACGATGATACTAGTATGTCTTATTAAACCAGTACCCCATTTGACGAAATGGGGTCAATTAAAATCAGTTCAAGGGGGTATACAAAAAAATTTTTCATTTTTTCTTTCTACTTAAAAAGAAAATCGTTAGTATTATTTATCATCATGATCTTCTTTTTTAGAAAATTTGTCTTCATGTTTAATCCTGTTTGATGGAGAATCAGATTTTCTATCAAATTAGCCTTCATAGATATGCCCTTTTGAAGAACGATTAAAATTATCGTTAACTGCCTCGGCAGAATAAAAATGAATATGCGGCATAAGCTTCACGACTATCAGTTTTTGGATCGGAGAAAATAGTAGTAACAAACCTAAAAAATCTGTAAAAAACTGGGTATGATTAACAGAATACCTGCAGTCACTAAGGCCACATTCTTAATCATCTCCTCGGCCAGATTTTCACCGTCAGCTAATTTTTGACGTATTAACAATAAGTTCTTAATTCCCTGACTTTTTACTAAAGAAATTCCAAGGCATGAAGTTAAAACGACCAATATTAAAGTGGTTAATACACCTATGCTCTCAGCAACTCTAACAAAAATAACTGCTTCGATATAAATTAACAGGCATAAAAGTATGCATGGAAACCAACGCATACAATTCTCCTAATATTTGCTAATAAAACGCTAAACTCTTGACTTAGCAAGATAAATTTTCTCAAAAAAATGAATATCACAATATTTGCTTTATAAGCCGATAATACCTATATGATGCCGATCTATTATACATTTTTCAATGATAAAAAATTTTAATTTTTTTAATGGGTTATGTGAATGTGATCACACATATCATATTTAATCCACTAAGATGCATATATAGTATTCCATATTTATGACAATACCACTATTTCGGAATATATATCACGGTTATAATTAAAATCTTAGTTATTAATTTCAAATCTGACGTTAATATAATCCATTTTTACTATTACATTACATATTCAGTTAGTAAATCGCTATTTAGTTTTAAAACGGTTTGTATGTCTAAAAGTATCCGTTCTGAAGAAGACCTATTAGGTAAACGAGATGTACCTACTGAAGCCTATTATAGTATTCATACATTGCGTGCGATCGAGAATTTCTATATTAGCGACCGAACTATTAATCATGTACCCGAATTTATTCGGGGAATGGTAATGGTAAAAAAGCAGCGGCAATCGCAAATAAAGAACTAAAAACCATTCCACAAAAACAAGCAGATGCGATTATTAATGCCTGTGACCAAATTTTAGATAAAGGCAAGTGCATGGATCAGTTTCCAGTAGATGTCTTTCAAGGGGGAGCTGGTACATCATTAAATATGAATACTAACGAAGTCCTGGCTAACATTGGTCTTGAATTAATGGGACATAAAAAAGGTGAATACCAATATTTAATTTAGATCCCAATGACCATTTAAATAAGAGTCAATCAACTAATGATGCCTATCCAACCGGCTTTCGAATTGCGGTTTATAACTCTATTACTAACCTAATTAAATCAATTACCCTACTTCAAGAAGGTTTTGAACAAAAAGCCAACCAATTTAAAGATATTCTTAAAATGGGTCGCACCCAATTACAAGATCCGGTTTCTATGACAGTAGGGCAAGAATTTCATCCATTTGCTACATTATTAAAAGAAGAAATAAAAAACTTACACCGCGCTAGTGAATTATTATTTGAAGTCAATCTTGGTGCAACCGCAATCGGAACCCGATTCAATACCGCTGCTGGTTATCAAGAATTGGTGGTAAAAAAATTAGCTAAAGTAACAGGATTGCCCTGCATTCCGGCAGAAGATTTAATTGAAGCAACTTCCGACTGTGGTGCTTATATTACAGTACATGCAGGATTAAAACGCTTAGCCGTTAAACTATCAAAAATCTGTAATGATCTTCGCCTACTCTCTTCCAGCCCTCGTGCTGGTTTAAAAGAAATCAATCTACCAGAACTACAAGCGGGTTCATCTATTATGCCTGCTAAAGTCAATCCTGTTATCCCTGAAGTGGTTAATAAAGCATGCTTCAAAGTTATTAGCAACGATACTTGTGTTACTATCGCAGCGGAAGCAGGACAATTGCAATTATAGCTAAGCGACTTAATTTTGATTACACCATATTGAGT
>NZ_CACTIE010000081.1 GCF_902713415.1 Arsenophonus endosymbiont of Bemisia tabaci Q2 | reverse complement strand
TATAATCAAAATTCAGTCACTTAGCTATATAATATATGCATCTTAGTGGATTAAATATGATATGTGTGATCACATTCACATAACCCATTAAAAAAATTAAAATTTTTATACATTGAAAAATGTATGATAGATCTGCATCATATAGGTATTATCGGCTTATAAAGCAAATATTCTGATATTCATTTTTTTGAGAAAGTTTATCTTGCTAAGTCAAGAGGCTAGCGTTTTATTAGCAAATATAGCTGGGCGACTTTAAAATGATTAAAAGTAATTACTCTATATCATTAAATTTATATTGGATAAAAACATATATTTTGTAATAAAAATTAAGACGCTTAGCTATATTAGGAGAATTGTATGATTAGGAGAATTGTATGCGTTGGTTTCCATTCATACTTTTATGCGTGTTAATTTATATCGAAGCAGTTATTTTTGTTAGAGTTGCTGAGAGCATAGGTGTATTAACCACTTTAATATTGATCGTTTTAACTTCATGCCTTGGAATTTCTTTAGTAAAAAGTCAGGGAATTAAGAACTTATTGTTAATACGTCAAAAATTAGCTGACGGTGAAAATCCGGCCGAGGAGATGATTAAGAATGTGGCCTTAGTGATTGCAGGTATTCTGTTAATCATACCCGGTTTTTTTACAGATTTTTTAGGTTTGTTCCTACTATTTTCTCCGATCCAAAAACTGATAGTCGTGAAGCTTATGCCGCATATTCATTTTTATTCTGCCGGGGCAGCTAACGATAATTTTAACCTTTTTTCAAAAGGGCATACCTATGAAGGCGAATTTGATAGAAAATCTGATTCTTCATCGAACAGCATTAAACATGAAGACAAATTTTCTAAAAAAGAAGATCATGATGATAAATAATACTAACGATTTTGTTTTTAAAATGAAAAATTTTTTGTATACCCCCTTGAACTGATTTTAATTGACCCCATTTCGTCAAACGGGGTACTGGTTTAATAAGACATACTAGTATCATCCTTATTTACCTTATATGGATTTTATTTATAGGAGATCTATTAATGAAGATACGTCCATTGCATGATCGGGTTATCATCAAGCGCCAAGAAGTTGAAGCTAAATCTGCTGGAGGCATTGTTTTGACGGGCTCTGCTGCTGGTAAGTCAACTCGAGGAAAAGTCCTAGCTGTTGGTAACGGTCGCATTTTAGAAAATGGTGAAAATAAACCGTTAGATGTGAAAGTTGGCGATACTGTTATTTTTAACGACGGCTATGGCGTGAAGACAGAAAAGATTGATAACAACGAAGTATTGATTATGTCAGAAAGCGATATTCTGGCAATTATTGAAAAATAATTTCTCGCTTATATCTTCAGAATGAATGAATAAATGAATGAATTTAAAGGAAAGAAACAATGGCAGCTAAAGACGTAAAATTTGGGATTGACGCTCGTGCAAAAATGCTTCGTGGAGTGAGTATTCTTGCTGATGCAGTTAAAGTTACTTTAGGTCCGAAAGGCCGTAATGTAATTCTGGATAAATCTTTCGGAGCACCTTCAATTACTAAAGATGGTGTGTCTGTTGCGCGTGAAATCGAATTAAAAGATAAATTCGAAAATATGGGTTCCCAGATGGTAAAAGAAGTTGCATCTAAGGCGAATGATGCAGCAGGTGATGGCACAACCACAGCAACAGTACTCGCTCAATCGATTGTTAGCGAAGGTTTAAAAGCGGTTGCTGCCGGAATGAACCCAATGGATTTAAAACGAGGTATTGATAAAGCGGTTTCTGCGGCAGTTGAAGAATTGAAAAAATTATCTAAACCGTGTGCTGATAATAAAGAGATTGAACAAGTCGGTACAATTTCGGCTAACTCTGATAAAACCGTCGGTGAATTAATTGCTAAAGCAATGAAAGCAGTTGGCAAAGAAGGCGTTATTACCGTTGAAGAAGGTTCCGGTTTAGAAGACGAACTAGCTACTGTTGAAGGTATGCAATTTGATCGCGGTTATTTGTCTCCTTATTTTATTAATAAGCCAGATGCGGGCTCTGTCGAATTAGAAAATGCCTATATCTTGTTAGTAGATAAAAAAGTTTCTAATATTCGTGAATTGTTACCTGTATTGGAAGCTGTCGCTAAAGCAGGCAAATCGTTGTTGATTATTGCTGAAGATGTTGAAGGTGAAGCCCTGGCGACATTGGTGGTAAACAACTTACGTGGTATTGTAAAAGTTGCTGCGGTAAAAGCCCCTGGTTTTGGTGATCGCCGTAAAGCTATGTTGCAGGATATTGCTATTCTAACCAAAGGTGCTGTTATCTCTGAAGAAATCGGTATGGAGTTGGAGAAAGCGACGCTAGAAGATTTAGGTCAAGCGAAACGTATCCTTATTAACAAAGATAACACCACTATTATTGATGGTATCGGTGAAAAAAGCACGATTAAAAGCCGTATCGAACAAATTAAGCAACAACGTGATGAAGCAACCTCCGATTATGATCGTGAAAAATTACAAGAGCGTATTGCCAAGTTATCAGGGGGTGTTGCGGTGATTAAAGTAGGTGCTGCGACTGAAGTTGAAATGAAAGAGAAACGTGCCCGTGTTAATGATGCGTTGCATGCAACTCGTGCAGCCGTGGAGGAAGGTATTGTTGCTGGCGGCGGTGTTGCTCTGGTTCGTGTTGCAGCTGCATTAGATAAGTTGAAAGGTGACAACGAAGATCAAAAAGTTGGTATTGATATCGCCCTTCGTGCGATGGAATCACCTATGCGCCAAATTGTTGAGAATGCGGGCGAAGAATCAGCTGTAGTTGTTAACAATGTTAAACAAGGTAAAGGCAACTACGGTTATAACGCTTTAACTGAAGAGTATGGCGACATGCTTGACATGGGTATTCTGGATCCAACTAAGGTTACTCGTTCGGCTTTACAATTTGCTGGCTCAATCGCCGGTCTTATGATCACAACTGAAGCTATGGTAACTAATTTACCAAAAGAAGATAAAGCTGATCTAGGTGGTGCTGCTGGTATGGGTGGTATGGGTGGTATGATGTAAGGTATTAAAATCGTAACATCGTTATCCTTATCACGATAAAAACCCTAAGTTTAACTTTTGACTCGGGGTTTTTTATTATCAAATTTTTATCTGTTTGCAATTTGATTTCATTAAGGGTTTGCTAGCGGCTTGTTATAGCTAAGCGACTTAATTTTGATTACACCATATTGAGTGGGAACAAAATATCTTTGTCGCATCCGAGCGCTCTTTTTTTGCATTTAGCTTCTACCCATTTATGTTCAATTGAATTAAGATCTACCGAATAGGTAGGCAAATATTCCACCATATGCCCCGCATGGATGATGACTTGTTGAATCCTCTGTTTCTTGTGAAAAGTTCCATTATCCATCATGATTACACTGTTTTTAGGAAGTACTGGGATAAGGACTTGGTTGACACCCATGCATAGAAAACATCGCTATTAATATTGATATCAAATAATCCGATAGCAAACAGCGTTGTGCCCAATAAAGCGCCGATAACATTTGTTCTTCCTTTAGCTCCTCAGTGCTTGAGAGCAACACACCGTTGACCTTTCGGGGAATAGGCGTGAGTCCGCGGGGTATCGTTTGAAAAACCACTTTCATCAATAAAAACAATATGCTTGCCTTCTTTGTCATACTGTTGTTTTTTGTTGAAACGTTTGTCGAGTGTTTTCGTCGGCTTTCGGATGACGTAGAGTTTTTTTATAGGTCAATCCCATTTTTTAAGAGCTTGCCAAATGGCCTTCTGACAAACGCCAAAACGCTGTGCACGCTCTTTTTGGTAAGCATCTGGATATTGTTCAACATCTTTTATCAACTCGGATTTATCGATTTTTCGCTGACGCGTAGTCGATGCTTTTGGCTCTATTTGATTAATCCAACGCGATACAGATGCAGAGCCAATCCGAAATTGCTTCGCGGTTTCTCGGATACTCAACCCTTCTTCTTTTCCATCGTAAATATCACTTTACTTCTAAAATCAATTGAATAGCTCATATAAATAATGTCATCAAAATTAAGTCGCTTAGCTATATCAATATTAATAGCGATGTTTTCTATGCATGGGTCACCCAAGTCCTTATCCCAGTACTTCCTAAAAACAGTATAATCATGATGGATAATGCAACTTTTCACAAGAAACAGAGTATTCAACAAGTCATCATCGATGCGGGGGCATATGGTGGAATATTTGCCTACTTATTCGCCAGATCTTAATCCAATTGAACATAAATAGGCAGAAGGTAAATGCAAAAAAAGAGCGCTCGGATGCGACACAGATATTTTGTTCGCACTCAATATGGTGTAATCAAAATTAAGTCGCTTAGCTATAAAGATCTTTATCGTAATTACTAATAGAAAAACGGGTATCTACTCCATACCAGCTAAAAAATAATTCGCATTAATTAACGCTTATAAATGAAGTCGATTCCCTGTTCATCCTCTTCATTCCAATCGTCATCATCCAGATCCGTTTCATTATTAAGTAGTTGTTCTTTCTGATAATCATCCCACATAAATTCAGCTTTATCGGATCCTAAACTATCTACCGATATATTTTGAGGATGGGCTTGGATAAACGTCATAATATCCCAACAAAGTGTTTTAACACCTAGCTGATTTACCGCAGAAATCTGATAATACTTATCTTGCCATCCTAATGCTTCAACAATGGCTTTTATACAGTTATTAGCCTCTTCGGGGGTCAAAAGATCAACTTTGTTAAAAACTAACCACCGCGGTTTTTGTGCTAATTTCTCACTATATTTTTCGAGTTCCACATCAATTATTTTGGCATTTTGAGCCGGATCAGAACCATCAATAGGGAAAATATCAATAAGATGCAGAAGTATCGTGCAACGTTCCAAATGCTTTAAGAAACGAATGCCAAGACCTGCTCCTTTTGCCGCTCCCTCAATTAAGCCAGGGATATCAGCAATAACAAAGCTTTTCTCATTATCCATGCGTACTACGCCCAAACTCGGCACCAAAGTAGTAAATGGATAATCGGCAACTTTGGGTTTTGCCGCCGAGACTGAGCGAATGAAAGTCGATTTACCGGCATTCGGCATACCTAGCATTCCTACATCAGCCAATAACATCAATTCAAGTACCAATTCTCTTGTTTCACCTTTCGTTCCCATCGTTTTTTGACGGGGAGCGCGGTTGACTGATGATTTAAATCGGGTATTACCTAAACCATGAAATCCACCTTTCGCAACCATTAAACGTTGCCCGTGACGCACCATATCACCAACGATTTCTCTGGTTAAAAAATCACGTATTCGCGTGCCAACCGGGACTTTAATGGTCTTATCTTGACCACGTTTGCTAGTACAATCACGACTTTGACCATTCTGTCCCCGCTCAGCCTGGAAGATTGTTTTAAATCGATAATCGATCAACGTATTAAGATTTTCATCAGCCAACAGATAAACATCTCCACCATCTCCACCATCTCCACCATCAGGCCCGCCCTTAGGGATATATTTTTCACGGCGGAAGCTAACGCAGCCATTGCCGCCATCGCCAGCTGTAACTAATATTTTGGCTTCATCAACAAATTTCATTATCTTTTCTCCGCATACTAGACATTATACGCTAGATCGGTAGTTTTACCCAGAGATGGTATCACATAAGGTAATATAAAAAGCCCCGTAAAAATACAGGGCTTTTTTAAACGCTATTTAAAGATCAAAAAACTTATTCAGCTTCGATACTGATATATTTACGATTTTTTGGTCCTTTAATTTTAAATTTAACTTTTCCGTCAGCCAATGCAAATAGGGTATGATCGCGACCACAACCAACATTACTACCAGCATGGAATTTCGTACCACGCTGACGAACAATAATGCTACCTGCCAACACAGATTCACCACCAAAACGTTTTACACCTAGGCGTTTTGCTTCGGAATCGCGACCGTTACGCGTTGAGCTGCCAGCCTTTTTATGTGCCATTAATCTGCTCTCCTAATTCTTAAGCAATACCAGTGATCTTAACATCAGTAAACCACTGACGGTGGCCCTGTTGTTTACGGCTATGTTTACGGCGACGAAATTTAACAATTTTAATTTTCTCACCGCGACCATGCGCAATAACTTCAGCTTTAACTTTGATGCCTTCAAGGACAGGAGCACCGACTTTAATATCATTACCGTCGGCAATCATCGATACTTGATCGAACTCAACAATTTCACCTGTCGCAATGTCTAACTTTTCTAGGCGAACTGTTTGGTCTTCACTGACTCGGTGTTGTTTACCACCACTTTGGAAAACCGCGTACATATAAACTCCGCTTTACACACTCCCTTAGCATATTTGATTTCAGAGTGCATTTTATAAATATTCACAATAGGGCGCCAATTCTACGCAAAAAAGCATCAGAAGACAAGCCTAGAATTCAATCTAATAATAAAAATCTACTTTCTGAAGTGTATTTTATTCCGTAGCCGTTCATTTGTAATTAATTTTACAGTACAATTAGCGGCAGATTAACAGCACGAAATCACTTGACTAAATATTATGTTTAGGTAAAACCAAATTGATAAAAGAATTTATAAAATGAATTTAGAATCAATTATGAATCTAACCGCAAAAGACATGGAAGCGGTTAATAAAGCAATCTTGAATCAATTAAATTCAGATGTCCATCTCATTAATCAGCTGGGCCACTATATTATTAGTGGTGGTGGAAAAAAAATTCGGCCCATGATTGCTATCCTGGTTGGAAGGGCTTTAGGATATCAAGGAGAAAAACACATTAATGTAGCAGCATTGGTTGAATTTATTCATACCGCAACACTACTACATGATGATGTTGTTGATGAGTCCAGCTTGCGGCGCGGTAAAAAAACAGCAAATGCTGTTTTTGGTAATGCTGCCAGTGTATTAGTAGGAGACTTCATTTATACGCGATCATTTCAAATGATGACAGAGCTTGATTCTATGCCTGTTTTAAAGTTGATGTCTGATGCAACAAATATCATCGCAGAAGGTGAGGTTTCACAATTAATCAATTGTAATAATCCAGACATCACCGAAAGTAGCTATATGCAAATAATATATAGTAAAACTGCACGCCTATTTGAAGCAGCGACACACGCATCATCGATCGTATCAGGTGCCAATGAAATCCAACAGCAAGCCTTACGAGATTATGGCCGTTATCTTGGTACTGCCTTCCAACTGATTGATGATCTTCTGGATTATGACGCGGATAGCACCACTATTGGCAAAAATATTGGCGATGATTTGGATGAAGGAAAACTAACACTACCTCTACTTCATGCAATGAAAAAAGGCAGCGCAGAAGAATCTGCACTTATTCGTAACTCAATAGAAAAAGGTAATGAGCGCCATTTACTCAGTATCATATTAATTACCATGAAACGCTGTGGCTCTCTTAAATATACCCGCAGCCGAGCCAGAGAGGAAGCTGATAAAGCAATTAAAGCTCTCGATATCTTACCTGATACATCTTATAAAGATGCTCTAATCAGCTTGGCTTGCATTTCCGTTCAACGTCCCTCGTAATAAAAACTTCTCTGGAACAGCTCATCCTTTTCCAGAGTTATCTTCTTCCACCAATATCGCTTCACAACAATTGATATAACCAATTAACTTTTCCAATCCTTCCCGTAAAATAAATTTTATAATTTTTTTACGCTCTTTTTTTGTTAATTGTTTATAAGCTTCGACCCAAATTAAAAAAGCATCTTGTCGTTTTCCTTTGCCGCGATAATCAATAGAGTTATAATTTATCGATAATACATTAAATACATCTTCAGGTAGACTACTATAGCTAAGCGACTTAATTTTGATGACGTTATTTATATGAGCTATTCAATTGATTTTAGACGTAAAATGATATTTACGATGGAAGAAGAAGGGTTGAGTATCCGAGAAACAGCGAAGCAATTTCCGATTGGCTCTGCATCTGTATCGCCTTGGATTAATCAAATAGAGCCAAAAGC
>NZ_CACTIE010000080.1 GCF_902713415.1 Arsenophonus endosymbiont of Bemisia tabaci Q2 | reverse complement strand
GAAACAGAGTATTCAACAAGTTATCATCGATGCGGGGCATATGGTGGAATATTTGCCTACCTATTCGCCAGATCTTAATCCAATTGAACATAAATGCCCACAAGCGAAATGCAAAAAAAGAGCGCTCGGATGCGACACAGATATTTTGTTCGCACTCAATATGGTGTAATCAAAATTAAGTCGCTTAGCTATACCTTCAACCATAAAAATTAATAGCAGTATATTACTTCAATGTTATTAGCAATTTAATGACTTACTTGTTGTGGTGAAGTCATCCCGATTATTACCGCTTCAATAGCAAGTAATCCGCCAGACTGTAATGGGTAGCATTTTAGCGCCATGGCAAGTGTAAAAATAAATTCAGCAATCAATAACCAACCGGTAATAAAACGGTTAACTAAAAAAAGCACAAGAGGTTGATTATCAAGAAGAAAATAATGGTCAATTTGTACCATTCAGGAGAATTACCAAGGAAATTTTTTAACATAATTTGTCTGATATTTATATTCATTATTACTTGCTTTCCTTCACTAGTATATAAGTAAAATTGACTAACGTAGCATACTACGTTTTTTATACCAGAAATTAAAAGAACGATTTCCTAATTAACGATAAATTGCATTAAGTCTTTATGGTCAGATTAGTATTTCTTAATAACTCGGCTACCTCAAACTTTTTCATTCTGATATTATCTCGTTTTATTAATGGCAAAAATTTGTTTTAGGTAGAGAAAAATATGATTATTAGAGCGCAAAATCCGGCTAATTTTGCAGAAGAGTATATTGTTGAAAGTATTTGGAATAACCATTTTCCGCTGGGTTCAATTTTACCCGCTGAACGTGAGCTATCCGAGCTAATTGGGGTAACGAGAACAACATTACGAGAAGTTTTACAGCGGCTTCCCAGAGACGGTTGACTAACTATTCAGCATGGAAAACCAACTAAAGTAAACAATTTTTGAGAAACTTCAGGACTTAATATTTTAGAAACCCTGGCGCGGTTAGATCACAGTGGAGCACCTAAATTGATTGAAGATTTGTTATCTGTTAGAACCAATATTTCAGCTATTTTTATTCGAACTGCCTTTCGTAAAAGTAAATCAAAATCACTAGAGATATTATCAATAAGAGAGAATATAAAAGATTGTTCTCAAGTATTTAGTACAGTTGATGATAATATTTTTCGTGGACTCGCATTTGTCTCTCGTAATCTTATCTATGGCTTAATCCTGAATGGTTTGAAAGGATTATATACCCGTGTTGGCCGTTACTATTTTTCTGATCCTAAGGCGCGTCAGCTGGCTTGCCGTTTCTACCATGATTTAGCTAAAATATGTGAACAAGAAAACAATGATCTGGTGTTAGATCGGGTTCGTAGTTATGGCAAAGATAGTGGCAATATTTGGCGTGAGATGAAAGATAAAGACAATATGATAAATAATTTGTCTGAATTACGTTAAACTCGTTGCTAGTTAATGCGCTATCAGCCTATTTTTATTCCCTCGTCAAAAGTGAGGGTGTTAATTGAGATAGCGGTTATTAGTGTAAGACACTAATAAATTTTAACAATATTGCTTATTATTTCTGCATAAAAATCGTAAAGCTATAGCATTACATCTTGCATCTTGATGCTACGCACACCTAAGGTTAATGACATGCGGGCAGGTTTTTCACCTGCTGGTTGCATTGGTTGGTTAATATAGGCTGTTTCTAAACATAGCATTTTTTTAACCATTGCTGGTCATATCTTTTATGGTACTGGATAGTTCAGCGTGCGGATTTCAACATACTATGTCGCTATGATGGTAATGGTGTATAGCTAAGCGTCTTAATTTTGATTACAAAATATGTGTTTTTCTCCAATATAAATTTACTGATATAGAGTAATTACTTGTAATCATTTTAAAGTCGCCCAGCTATATTTCTAAAATACGTTGCCAATTTTTATCATACACCAAATTACAATCATCGGATTCAGTATAAATACGATCAGTTCGTGTGGGGTTATATAAGTTTTTGTATCTTCTGTATAAACATCACGATAAGCTACTTTATCAATATAAGGTTTGCCTAGACCTTCAATATATATCTTATTTATGCCACTTACTTCTAAATAGGTATGTAATGCACCGGTGGCAGGCTCAGTACCATAATATTCAAATTCAATTTCACAGGTCGCTGCTAACTTTGAGCGCATTATTAAGGTAAATTCATGTCGCCATATCTTTTTTTGTTATTTCATTATCAGAAAGTGTTAGGGTAAGGATTACACTATCTCTAAGCTCACTATGCGCTGTCAATTGCCATTCCTCTAAACGAGCAAAACAATGACTGGGTTGAGCGACCAGGCCAAACCATGGCCAGCAGATAGGAATTCCGCCGCGAATAGCGGTATTTTTTCGAAATAGACTATTTTCACTCAACCATAAAGCGTTTTTTTCCCCTCGGGCTGCCCAGCTAAGTAGCTGGGTGCTCCCTGCAGACTGACTGCGGCACTCACTTTAGGATGAGAAACAATAATGACTGGAAGTTCATCAAGCTGTCGAAGTGTAATATAGCATGAAATTGTTTCTTTTACAGGTAAGCTAAACAGTGTCGTGTCATTCATCATTTCGTCTTTTTTATATTTTTTATGATTAGAAATTAGCTAGTTTAAAAATATCGTTGGATTATATGTGAGAATGAAAAAAGCCGCTATTAATGGGGGCTTAAAGCGAATAATTACCCTATTTATTTAGCAATATGAGCAATTAAATCTAAAACTTTATTTGAATAACCGGTTTCATTATCGTACCAGGCTACTAATTTTACAAAGCTGTCGTTTAAGGCAATACCGGCTTTAGCATCAAAAATTGATGTTAGTTTTTCGCCATTAAAGTCTGTGGAAACAACATCATCTTCGGTGTAACCAAGAATGCCTTTTAATTCACCATTTGCTGCTTGTTGGATCGCCTGGCAAATTTCTTTATAAGTGACAGGTTTATTCAAACGAACGGTTAAATCAACAACTGAGACATTCGGGGTTGGAACACGGAAAGCCATACCGGTTAATTTGCCGTTTAATTCAGGAATAACCTTACAAACAGCTTTAGCGGCGCCGGTTGATGAAGGAATGATGTTTTGTGAAGCACCACGTCCACCACGCCAATCTTTAGCTGAAGGTCCGTCAACAGTTTTTTGCGTAGCAGTCGTTGCATGGACGGTGGTCATCAGACCTTCAATGATACCAAATTTATCATTGATAACTTTCGCTAATGGGGCTAGGCAGTTTGTGGTACAAGAGGCATTAGAAACAATATCTTGACCACTATAGGTGCTATGATTAACGCCCATTACAAACATCGGGGTATTATCTTTAGAAGGGCCAGTTAAAACGACTTTTTTAGCGCCCGCCGAAATATGTTTGCATGCTGTTTCATCAGTTAAGAAAATACCTGTTGCTTCCGCAACCACACCGACACCAACTTCATTCCATTTCAAGTTAGCAGGATCTTTCTCTGCCGTGCAGCGAATAGTTTTACCATTAACCACCAGATCACCATCTTTAACTTCGACAGTACCGTTGAAGCGGCCGTGGGTTGAGTCATATTTCAGCATATAGGCCATATAATTGGCATCTAATAAATCATTGATTGCTACGATTTCGATATCTTTACGCTCTTGGGCAGCACGAAAAACAATACGGCCAATACGACCGAAACCATTAATACCTACTTTGATAGTCATCGTATTTCCACCAGCTATATTTTATTTAATTTAAAAGAATTCAATATTGTTTCTATGGTTACCAAAACCTTGCCATCCGTCAAGCGGAATCGTGTCAATTACCAGAAAAATTGACATATAAACCACCTTTTGTATGTTTGCCAACAAGCTTAAGGTCAATGTTTTTATTCACTATTATCGTTCTGGATAAAGAGATTTAAAGTGAATATTGCTAATATATCTGAATTATATCACAAATCAGATTAGAAAGACCCGATTTACCGGGTTAAAAATAATTGAGATGGTTTAGTGTTAACTTTTGCTTATCATATGAATATAATTACTTTTACTAGAAAATAAGGAAAGCTTTCTTATGACTGAAAAAGAACATAAACGCATTAAGTCAAATAAACTTAATAAAATGCAACATCATGTCACTCAAGAAGCCGGAACCGAGCCACCTTTTTCAGGTAAATTAGTACATAATTAACGAGAAGGTATTTATTACTGTCTCTGTTGCTCTGTTGCTCTGTTGCTCTGTTGCTCTGTTGCCATGCGCCGCTTATTCTATCACAAACTAAATTTGATACTGGCTGCGGCTGGCCAAATTTTTATCAACCAATTAATGATCAAGCCGTCAGTTATATTGATGATTTTTTCCACGGTACGCAGGGGATAGAAGTGCGTTGCCATCACTGTAACGCACATTTAGGCCATGTTTTTGCCGATGCCCCACAAGCGATTGGACAACGTTATTGTATTAATTCTGTTGCATTAAGTTTTACTGATCAACAATCTGGCGAAGTAACTGAGGGTTAAGTAAGGTTTACACGACGACAAACAAGAAAAGGGATGAAATATAGAGTTTAATGATCTGGTTAATTTAGTGACAAGTCGACATTTATCAACGATTGCTGACTGCCGTTGAGTTGGGAAAGTGCCCTGATGGTGTTGTCTTAACGCCTGAGCAAAAAGAAAATAGTCTGCAAACTATTATGCTTTGGCAGGCTAGACATAATCATCATGCTCAGCATATGACGGTGGGCACCGATGGGAATATCATTTTGAAAACAAAAGATCAGCTAAAGCGATTTTTTGATAGTGAAAAGCAGCAATAAGAAAAATTTATTCAATATTAATAATAGATTGCAGCTCCTTAGCTAAGTGCATTAGTTACAATCATAGATTGCGTCAGCAAATCAGAAGATGTTATTAATTTAGCACCAGCTAATACCCATTTCTTGTAATGCGTTATGACTACCTTCTGGATGAAGATTAACGCCCCTACAACCATCTTAAATAACCATTACTTGATAACCTAATTGCACTGCATCAAGGACGGTAAATTTTACACGGCAATCTGTTGCTAATCCCATAATGTATAGATGTTTGATTTTATTTTCTGTTATAGCTAAGCGTCTTAATTTTGATTACAAAA
>NZ_CACTIE010000079.1 GCF_902713415.1 Arsenophonus endosymbiont of Bemisia tabaci Q2 | reverse complement strand
TAATATAGCTAAGCGACTTAATTTTGATGACATTATTTATATGAGCTATTCAATTGATTTTAGACGTAAAGTGATATTTACGATGGAAGAAGAAGGGTTGAGTATCCGAGAAACAGCGAAGCAATTTCGGATTGGCTCTGCATCTGTATCGCGTTGGATTAATCAAATAGAGCCAAAAGCATCGACTACGCGTCAGCGAAAAATCGATAAATCCGAGTTGATAAAAGATGTTGAACAATATCCAGATGCTTACCAAAAAGAGCGTGCAGAGCGTTTTGGCGTTTGTCAGAAGGCCATTTGGCAAGCTCTTAAAAAAATGGGATTGACCTATAAAAAACTCTACGTCATCCGAAAGCCGACGAAAACACTCGACAAACGTTTCAACAAAAAAACAACAGTATGAAAAAGAAGGCAAGCATATTGTTTTTATTGATGAAAGTGGTTTTTCACACGATACCCCGCGGACTCACGGCTATTCCCCGAAAGGTCAACGGTGTGTTGGTCTCAAGAACTGGGGAGCTAAAGGAAGAACAAATGTTATCGGCGCTTTATTGGGCACAACGCTGTTTGCTATCGGATTATTTGATATCAATATTAACAGCGATGTTTTCTATGCATGGGTCACCCAAGTCCTTATCCCAGTACTTCCTAAAAACAGTGTAATCATGATGGATAATGCAACTTTTCACAAGAAACAGAGTATTCAACAAGTCATCATCGATGCGGGGCATATGGTGGAATATTTGCCTACCTATTCGCTAGATCTTAATCCAATTGAACATAAATGGGCACAAGCTAAATGCAAAAAAAGAGCGCTCGGATGCGACACAGATATTTTGTTCGCACTCAATATGATGTAATCAAAATTAAGACGCTTAGCTATAGCCAACGATCTAACTGAGTTGCATGTTGATGATCATTATCAAAAAAAGCAATATAACTATCGATTGTGGCATTGATCCCTTTTTGAAAAGTTGCCTGAATGGCTGACTGATTAAGTGCTGGATGGAATTCTGCTCCTTTCTGATGTTGCACACAGTGAACTGGCCACCAAATTTCACGTAGGCCATCAAGATTACCCTCGGTGCCTACCTGAGTTCCTGAGTTGACAGCAAAATTTAAGTGATCAGCAGGATGCCAGTCCTGGCTGGCAATAACAACGATATTTTGTTGCTGGCAGTAGTGATAACATTATTAGCTGTACTAATAACACTTTCACTATCTAATACTTCTAGGGCGACCCCTTTACAAAAGTCATTTTGCAGATCGACCAGTAATAATGCAGTATTAGTCATTATATCGTCCTTAATAATTGTCACTATAGGTAAGTTCACCGCGCAAATTTTTTGCATCAGCGTACGAATATCATTTGAAGATAAAGATTGACTATTGACTAAGTAAATAATGAAGCTTGGTAAGGGTTTCCTCAAAAGTCATGTCATAACCACTAATAACACCAACTTTGGCTAATGCGTGCCCGGGTGGCATACCCATTAATGTTAACTCGCCCAGAGAGGCATTGTGTGAAATTAATGACGATAATATTGTGTTGACAGGCCTTTTCAAGGCATTTTAACAACTCAGTTTGTGAAGGCGAATTACCAACACCGTAAGAACGCAGAATGAGTGCTTTGCTGGGTTGCAATAAGATTTTTTCGATACTTTGTACTGAATCCCAGGATAAATAGTAAAAACCCCAACGGGTTGAGGGGTAATTTTATGGCTGCTGAAATTGCCGTCATTTTTTGGCAATGGACAGCTTTGTAAACAACGGATATGAATACCCGCATCAATTATAGCTAGGCGACTTTAAAATGATTACAAGTAATTACTCTATATCAGTAAATTTATATTGGAGAAAACATATATTTTTGTAATCAAAATTAAGACGCTTAGCTATATCGATAGTTTCTTTGATACAACAGATATTAATTACCTTGATCAGATAACAAATAATGCGCCAGACAATGTTAAAAATAAATAATTACGCGGATGATTTTTTAATCGAAGAACTATTTGCTTAAATACTCAACAATATTTTTCTGCTGAAGAAGAACCACTATTCAATTGGCAACCAACCGATACCTATCTTAAAAAATCTTTATCTAATAAATATTATCAAGGCGAACACAAGCCGAATATTCTATTTAGAATAGGAAGAATGCTTAATAGAGGTAAATAAAAACTCACCAATATTGAAAAATATTGTCAACTAGTAAAAAAATTAGTAGAAAGATATAGTATTAACTATCATTTGATAGGTCTGGCTTATCCAATTTCTGAATACGAAATTTGGAATGAACCCGATCTTGGTTTTTTCTGGGAAACACCCGAAAATAATCAGCGTGCAGTTGTCAAATTTTATGATTTTTATTGTGTCGTTGCCAATACAATTAGAGCAACTGCCTCCTGGGTAAAATTGGTAGTTGCGGAACAGCATTTTTTTTAAGAATGAAAATTTTGTCAATAACTTTATTGCCTATATAAAAAATAATCATTTTTCTTTTGATTTTTACTCATATTATTATTACGCGATCG
>NZ_CACTIE010000078.1 GCF_902713415.1 Arsenophonus endosymbiont of Bemisia tabaci Q2 | reverse complement strand
TATCAGTACCATGTAGAATAACAAAACCATCATAGTTTTGATAATTATCACTAATATCATCCGCAATGCACTGCCAATCTTCTGGTGTCATATTAGCGGAATCAATTAAAAGATTATGTTCACGAATAGTGAAATTTGCCATTTCAGCGCGATGAAATTCTGGCATGCTGCTCAGTTGTTTTTGTAGATGGCCGGAAGCTGGCACGTATCCATGTGTTGAATATTGCATGCCAATAGTGCCGCCTGTGTAAACGACATAGATGGATTTTTTCCATTCTCTTTACCTAACGATATGAATAAGTGAAAATTGATAAATTTAAAGAATTATAAATTATAAAGTAGTTAGCTAATAAAATCTGTTGGATATTAAATATTAATATAAAATAAAGCGCCCATATGCAGGGCGCTAGAGTTGAACAATGATGGCTATTTATTAATAAACTTCACCACAATTTAAACAAAATGCGTAGCGATTTTGTGGATCATTCATATGCTGGTAAAATTTGATTTGTTGCTGCAGGTCGTTAGCTATTTTTTGCGGAAGTAACGATTGCAGTGTATTGGGCGTCATTGTCTCAGCGCTTGAAGTTAATTCAAGTATTAATTGATCAATAAAAGAACGTTCAGGCTGCATCCAGTCAAGTGATAGCGTAGTAACTTTAGCTAATTCAGCCGCTTTATTTACAGCATCGTCAAAATCACCCAGTTTATCAACCAAACCGTTTTGTAGCGCGTCTGAACCTAGCCACACCCGACCTTGAGCGATTTTATCTATCTCTGCCGGTGTTTTATGGCGCGCCTGAGCAACATATTTTAGAAAGGTGCTATAGCCATTTTCTATGGTGATTTGCATCATGTCAGAAAATTGTTTATTAATTCCTTTTGTAGCTGAGATATCCGCTAATGGCGTGGTAGAGACCCCGTCAGTATAAACGCCAATTGTATCTAAGCTTTTTTCAAAGGTATTTATCACACCAAAAATACCAATTGAACCGGTCAGGGTTGTTGGACTGGCAAAAATATAATTGGCCGGTGTTGAAATCCAATAACCTCCTGATGCTGCCATTCCTCCCATGGAAACTACAATAGGTTTATTAGCCTCGCGGACAGCCACAAGCTCATTCCTTATCGCTTCTGAAGCTGTAACACTGCCACCAGGACTATTAACACGTAATACAATCGCTTTAATATCAGGGTTAAGTCTTGCTTTACGTATTTGTGCTACCGTTGTTTCGCTGCCAACCATGCCAGGCTCTTGTGGTCCATCTATAATGGCGCCTTGGGCAATTATCACAGCGATATTTCCAGCTTGCTCATCGGATTCTTTTTGTCGCATTAGCTGATTTTGCTGGGGTTGTTCATTGGCATAATCATAGATACTGATGTAATTAAAATGTTGCTCTTTATCATTCCAGCCAAAATTTTTGCTTAACTCTTTCTCCATAACTGCGCCGGTAAATATATGATCAATGAGTTTTTGTTTAACCGCATATTGCGCATTATCACCATTGACGCTTTTCATTTCTTCAATCAATTTATCGGCACCAGGGAAGATATTTTCTGGCGTCATTTGTCGGTTTTGCGCCACGGCTGATAAATAGTGTTGCCATAGTGAACCAATCCAGACTTTATCGGCTTCACGTGCTTCAGGTGACATATTGTCACGAATAAATGGCTCTACTGCTGATTTATAAGTGCCAACACGGAAAATATGGCTATTGACTTTTAGCTTATCCAGTAGCGTCTTATAAAAGAGTTTATTGGTTGAAAAACCGTAAATTCCGACATGCCCCTGTTGTGACATATAGATATGATTGGCAAAACTGGCTAAATAATATTGCGATTGATTATAGTTATTACCTACAGCGTAAATAGGTTTTCCCGCTTGCTTAAACTCTATCAACGCCTTACCAATATATTGTAAAGATGGCTGGTCGAAACCAATTAGATTATCCAGTTGTAAAACGATACCGGTAATTTTGTCGTCATAGGTTGCCCGGCGAATAATATTTACAATGTCAAATAAGGAGTTTTCTTGCATGCGTTTGCTTGATGAGCCTAACAATTCGCGGCTCATTTTACCAAGAGGATTAGGGATAGAGACTTGATCAACAATTACTCCTTGTAGATCAATAAGTAGCGCACCATGATATTGGCTCGTCGATTTTTTTGCACTTGTATAGGCAAAGTAACTGCTTGCTGCGATAAAGATCAAAAAAAGACAGATAAAACTGGTGACAAATCGTCTGATAAAATTAAGTAATCGCCAACTAAATTTAAAGCAAGTTGCGATTAAATTCCATGGGTTTCGCATGTGATCTCCAATTATATGATTAACATATTTATCTTAAAAGGACATAAGATAATTGTCAGCCATAACTCATAGAATAATTAAAAATATTATTTTATTGCTATTCAAGCTGATTGAAAATGTTACCTTACTATACTAATGCTGATGATAATATTCTATTTTTTAGAAACATACTTATAAAATGGTCATTTCTCCGCTATTTGTAGCTATGCAAATAGTTGCAATATATAGCTAAGCGTCTTAATTTTGATTACAAAATATATGTTTTTCTCCAATATAAATTTACTGATATAGAGTAATTATTTGTAATCATTTTAAAGTCGCCCAGCTATAAAACTATAGGTATGACTACCGAAACCGTGCATATGACGGTAGGATTTAGGTATACCTCGGTCACTCATATCAATAGTTAATTGATGAAGAGATTCAGGCAAGTGCGAGAAAAAATCCCATTTATAAGCAGGGTTACGTAAATTAGTGTGCGGATCACGTTTTACCACATCATTAAGATCAGGAAATTTTAATGGATCACGTAAATAAAAAACCGGTGTATTTTTACCCACTAAATCCCAATTACCTTCTTCAGTGTAAAACTTTAAGGCAAAGCCACGAATATCTCGCTCTGCATCAGGAGCTCGTCGTTCGCCGGCCACGGTAGAAAAACGGATAAATAATTTCGTTTCCTTAGCTATTTCAGAGAAGATTTTTGCCCGTGTATATTGGCTAATATCATGGGTAGCGGTAAAAGTACCAAATGCCCCAGAGCCCTTGGCATGCATACGACGTTCAGGAATAACTTCACGATCAAAGTGAGCCAATTTTTCTAAAAACCAAACATCTTGTAATAACATCGGGCCTCTAGGGCCTGCGGTGATAACATTATTATTATCAACGACGGGTGAGCCAGCAGCGGTAGTAAGACCTTCTTTTTTCTCTATTACTCATCTCCAGTTTTAGTTGAAATAGATAGAAAATGTAGTTAAAAAAAATTAGCAAGTGTTACATGATTTTTATTAATCTTATTAAAGTCTATATCAAATAGATTATCTATGCTAATAAAGCATATAGCCAATCAAAAATACCTATTGCTGCGATATATTAGAGCAAAAAATGTTTTTTACAAAAAAATAATAATAATTCGAAAGAAAATGAAATATATTGTTGATATTTTAGTAACCAGAATAATTAGTAGCTTAGGATAACTATTTTAATGAAAAAATTTTTATTACCGGTAACAGTTGGATGTTTTTTTATTCTCAGGTCATTCTAATGCCGCTTCTGTCAGTGCACAAGTAGGAAAAGATTTTACTGAACTAGCGGCTGGCATTGGCAGAAAAGGGGCAGGGTTAGGCATAAATGGCAATTGGGCACGTAGAGATCATGATGGTCAGGTAGTTAGCTTAGGGGCAACTTTTAGCTTACCTTTAGGGCCGTTTAGCGTTTATATTGGTGGAAAAGCTTATTATTTATCACCACAAGATAATAATAACGGTTTTGCCTTTGCGGCTGGTGTTGGTGCCAATTGGCAAATTATGCCATCGTTGGCTTTATATGGTGAAGTTTATGGCTCACCGCGTGATTTCACTTCGGGCAATTATGCTTATCAGGAAGCGGATGTGGGCATTAAATATGAAGTGATTAAACCATTAGCGATTAATTTTGGTCATCGTTTTATTAAACTGAAAGGCAAGAGTCAGCATCCTAAGAATAGCATTGCAGATGGTTTTTATCTTGGTGCAGGCGTCAGTTTCTAGCTGCTTAATTGTTCGCACCATATGAATTATGGTGCTTTACTTTGTCTTTATGTCAAAAGTGTTATCCAACAGCAGGTAACATACCACTAACAATACCAATCTGAATTAAAATCACGGCAACACCAGAAGTTAGCACTATTAACTATTAGTAATGCGGGCGTTCCACCTTTAGTTAAGGCTTGAACAAAACTACTGAAAATAGCGCGCAAACCAAGTGGTGGCAGAAAGGTTAATAATCCACTCTGCAAGCGACCAAATGGCGTACTTTTACGTTTAAAGATATCGGCCAAATAGTCAAACAAACCGAGCGTAACACCTAAAAAAGAGGTCGCCAACGCCAGATCCATGAATAGGTTAACAGCAATATTTACTTGTGAAGTGGCGACGATATCATTAATTGCACTCAGTAATCCGTTTAAACCCGACTGGTTGGCTAATATACCGATAAAGGTGTTTTGTGGGATAGCTCCTAAGGTGGCTATCTGCCATAAAATATAAGCGAATAGTGGGATAGCACTACCAATAATAAAAATTTTACGTAATTTATTGATATTACTATCCATATAGCTTACCAGGCTCGGAATACTACCGTTAAAGCCAAATGAAGTAAAAATGACTGGGATCGCTGATAAGACTAATCCTTTTTCTACTGGCATAGCGGTAAGATTAATATTTTTTACCTGGGGCATCATGACGACTAGCATGATGAGCAGAAAAACAATTTTTGCGATAAACAAAATGCGATTTATCAAATCGACTGAATGAGTGCCGATACAGAGAATCGTACCGCCAATGATGGTGAATAAAATAATTGCAGAATTGATGCTAATATTTATACTTGTCCTTTCAAGATGAAAGGCTATTAGCGATCAAAACTCCTGCGACACCGGTATAAGCGGTCGCTAATGCATACATCAGTAGTAGCATGCTTAAACTGGTAACGTTTGGCAATAGAGCCTAAACCTAAATGTGCGGGGTTGTATTGATATACTTCGACTAATAATAGCGCGGTATAACTCATTAAAGCCCATAACCCAATTAGCATAAGTGCGATCATGGGAAAATCAACGCCTGATGCGGGAAGTGGCATTGCCAACATACCGACACCGATTGTTGTGCCAGCAACAATTAAAATACTACCCAGCGTGAGATTTTTCAGAAGTGATCCTGAGCCTTATAGCGCTAAATTTAATTTGGGGGCAGAGTAAATGATTGATTATTATCTGTCAAATTAATATTACATTTTATGGAATTTTATGTTTAATCTGTCAGAATCTGTCAGAATCTGTCAGAATCTGTCTGAACAGTAGTTAATTGAATGATGATCAGGCATAATATAAAAATTTGATTAGAGAGTGATAGTTAAGCTAGTTATATAGCAATCATTGGACATTATATCAATCATTGGACATTAGAATTTAGTTATGAAAGAGAATATTTACGATCAGGATGATTTTTTTATTGCCTATAGCCAGTTTCCTCGTTCTATTGATGGATTAAATGCCGCTCGTGAATGGCCAGCATTACAAAGTTTATTACCTAATTTTCAAGGTAAATCAGTATTAGATTTTGGCTGTGGTTACGGTTGGCATTCTTTATATGCAGCAGAGAATGGCGCGAGAAAAGTGATTGGTACAGATATTTCGCAGAAAATGTTAAAGGTAGCAAAAGAAAAAATCGCTTTCCTGATATCATTGAATATCGGCAACAAGCGATAAAGGATATTCAGTTTGCTAATGCTAGCTTTGATCTGGTTGTCAGTTCGCTAGCATTAAATTATGTCGCTGATTTTGCTCAAGTATGCCATAAAATCTACGCTTGTTTAACTGAAAAAGGCCAGTTTATATTTTCAATCGAGTGCCCAGTTTTTACTGCTCATGGTTCACAAGATTGGTGTTATGATAGTTCAGGCGCTAAGCTCCATTGGCCAGTTGATAACTATTTTAACGAAAGTCCGCGTCAGGCAGAATTTCTCGGTCACAAAGTGACTAAGTATCATAAAACCTTAACAACTTATTTAATTAGTTTATTAACAGCCGGATTTTCTATTGCGCGACTCATTAAGGCTGAGCCGGCTGATTATTTGTTAGATAAAATTGATGGCATGAGAGATGAGCTGCCACGTCCGATGATGTTGCTGGTGCTTGCTGAAAAAACTTAAACAGTCTTACTGTTAACGCCCGCTGCTGCTATTGATTGATATCAATATCGGTGATAGGCCTGCAACTACAGGCTAATATCTCATCTTTATCAATGAAAGCTATTGGTTTATGACGATATGCCACTTTTCCTTTTCACAGACGAACCCGGCAGGCACCACAAAACCCTTCCCGACATTGAAATTCAATTTGAATTTTACTTTGTTCCAGAGCATCAATTAGACTAGTCTGTTGTTCGGAATGAAAAGGGATCAGTATGCCCTGCGCGTTGCGCAGGGTAATTTTATAGCTTGCCATAACGCTTATAACTGAAAGTTACCCAATTCATCAGTATCGACCTGAGCATCAATTTGCCCTACCAAGTAAGAACTCACTTCTACTTCTTGTGGGGCCACTTGAACGTTATCAGAAACTAGCCAGGCGTTGATCCATGGGATTGGATTAGAACGCGTTTCGAAGGGTAATTTTAATCCAACCACTTGCATGCGAATGTTCGTAATATATTCGATGTATTGACATAAAATATCTTTATTAAGACCGATCATAGAACCATTCGAGAAGAGATATTCTGCCCACTCCTTTTCCTGTTCCGCGGCTTGCACAAACAATTTGTAACACGCTTCTTCACACTCTTTGGCAATGATGGCGATTTCAGGATCATCTTGACCAGAACGCATCAGGTTTAACATATATTGGGTGCCGGTGAGATGCAAAGCTTCATCACGGGCAATCAATTTAATAATTTTAGCGTTTCCTTCCATCAATTCACGTTCAGCAAAGGCAAATGAGCAAGCGAAGCTGACATAAAAACGAATCGCTTCTAATGCATTAACGTTCATCAAACATAAATAGAGCTGCTTTTTCAAATCGTGTAAAGAAATAATGACATTTTTACCATTAATTTTATGATTGCCCTCACCTAACATATGGTAATAGCTGATCATCTCAATTAAATCGTCATAATAAGTAGAAATATCTTTTGCCCGCTTTAAAATTTCGTCATTAGTTACGATATCGTCAAAAATAATTGATGGGTCATTAACAATATTACGAATAATATGAGTATAAGAGCGCGAATGAATAGTTTCTGAAAATGACCAGGTTTCTATCCAAGTTTCAAGTTCAGGAATTGAAATAAGGGGCAGTAGTGCCACGTTAGGGCTACGTCCTTGAATAGAATCTAATAGTGTTTGATATTTTAAATTACTGATAAAAATGTGTTTTTCATGTTCAGGTAGCGCTTGATAATCAATACGATCACGAGAAACATCAATTTCTTCTGGGCGCCAGAAAAAAGAGAGTTGTTTTTCAATTAGCTGCTCGAAAATAGGATATTTTTGCTGATCATAACGGGCAACGTTGACAGGCTGTCCAAAGAACATCGGTTCTTGCAATTGATCGTTTTTGGTTTGCGAAAATGTTGTATATTGGTATTCCATACGTCCTCACGTTAAATCTTACAAGCGCCGCCATCACAATCGCTGTCAGCTGATTCAATCACCTCTTCAAGATCGGCTTGGCTATCCTCTGCACCATCACGGGTATTATGGTAATAAAGGGTTTTTAACCCATATTTATAAGCGAGTAACAAATCTTTCAGTAATTGATTCATTGGAACTTTATTATTTGGGAAGCGGGTTGGATCATAATTTGTATTAGCAGAAATTGATTGATCAATAAATTTTTGCATAATACCAACCAACTGCAAATAACCGTCATTGTTGGGCATTTGCCATAAAAGTTCATAATTATCTTTCAGGCGTTCGTATTCAGGTACAACTTGACGCAAGATACCATCTTTGGATGCTTTAATACTGATATAGCCTCGCGGTGCTTCAATGCCATTGGTAGCATTGGATATTTGCGAAGAAGTTTCTGATGGCATCAAGGCGGAAAGCGTTGAGTTACGCAAACCATATTGCTTGATATCTTTGCGTAAAGTTTGCCAATCATAATGTAGCGGTTCAGTTGTTAGTGCATCTAATGATTTTTTATACCTATCAATCGGTAAAATACCTTTTGCATAAGTAGTTTCGTTAAACCATGGGCAAGCACCTTGCTCTTTTGCCAGTTCATTAGATGCTTTCAATAAATAATATTGGATCGCTTCAAAGGTTTTGTGGGTCAGATTATTGGCACTACCATCGGAGTAGTGAACGCCATTTTTAGCTAAATAATAAGCATAATTTATGACGCCAATACCTAAAGTACGACGACCCATAGAGCCTTTTTGCGCTGCAACAATCGGATAGTTTTGATAATCGAGCAGTGAATCTAATGCACGCACTGTTAATACCGCCAACTGTTCCAATTCATCCAATGAGGTAATGGCACCCAAATTAAAGGCGGAAAGAGTACAGAGAGCAATTTCAGCATTTTCGTCCTTAACATCATTTAAGGGCCTGGTTGGCAAGGCGATTTCCAGACAGAGGTTTGATTGACGAATTGGCGCAACTTTAGCATCAAATGGACTATGGGTGTTACAGTGATCGACATTTTGAATATAAATACGTCCGGTTGACGCTCGCTCTTGCATCATAAGTGAAAATAGATCGAGCGCTTTAATGCGTTTTTTGCGTATGTTTGCGTCTTGCTCATATTTTAAATATAAACGTTCAAATTCGTTTTGATCAGCAAAAAAGGCTTCATATGAGCCGGGCACATCAGAAGGGCTAAAGAGGGTAATTTCTTTACCTTTGATAAGGCGTTCATACATCAGTTTGTTAATTTGTACGCCATAGTCCAGGTGACGAACACGATTACCTTCAACGCCACGGTTATTTTTCAATACTAATAGGCTTTCAACCTCTAAATGCCAGAGCGGATAAAATAGTGTAGCGGCACCACCACGTACGCCACCTTGAGAACAAGATTTTACCGCAGTTTGGAAATGTTTATAGAACGGGATACAGCCTGTATGAAACGCTTCACCTCTGCGAATAGGGCTACCTAGTGCGCGAATATGGCCGGCATTAATACCAATACCGGCACGCTGAGAGACATATTTTACAATCGCGCTGGAAGTGGCATTAATTGAATCAAGGCTATCGCCACATTCAATTAATACGCAAGAGCTAAATTGGCGGGTTGGGGTGCGTACTCCCGCCATAATCGGGGTTGGTAGTGAAATTTTGAAAGTTGAGATCGCATCATAAAAACGATGAATATAGTTTAACCGCGTCTCTTTTGGATAGCGTGAAAAAAGGCAAGCTGCAACAAGAATATAGAGAAACTGGGCACTTTCATAAATTTCACCGCTTACCCGGTTTTGCACTAAGTATTTGCCTTCTAATTGCTTAACTGCCGCATAGGAAAAATTCATGTCACGCCAGTGATCCAGAAAACTATCCATCTGCTCGAATTCTTCAGCTGTATAATCTGTCAGCAGATGCTTATCATATTTACCTATTTTAACCATATGCAAAACATGCTGATATAGTGCTGGTGGTTCAAATTGGCCATATGCTTTTTTGCGTAGATGGAAAATAGCTAATCGAGCTGCAAGATATTGGTAATCGGGTGTATCAGCTGAAATAAGATCTGCCGCCGCTTTGATCATGGTTTCGTGAATATCGGACGTTTTGATGCCATCATAAAACTGGATCTGAGAACGTAGCTCTACTTGTGAAACGGATACATCTTTTAGGCCTTCAGACGCCCAGGTAATGACTTTATGGATTTTATCAAGATCAATGCGCTCTTTATGTCCATCACGTTTAGTGACTAACAGACTTTGGTTCATGGGTAGATACACCTAAAGTTAACTAGCTAAATATTTATCGATCACTCCACTCAATGATTAATAACAAAATACAAAACGGTGGGCTGCTAATAGCATATTATGTTTGTATTTTGAACTAAAATGGAGAGCAGTAAACACAATATATAGTGTTTTATTGCGTTTATAATAACAAGATAATGGTATTTGCTACTTTTATCAAGTCTATAAAAAATGGGGTTTTTAGCAATATTCGAACGCTAAATTTTGTTAATTGGCCGATAACTCTGTGTGATAATAGAAGAATATTATAATTTATGTTACCGGCAATGGTGAAAAATAAATTTAATAATGACCTACTGACTGCTGCTTTCTTCAGCAAATGTTAACAATTATTTGTATTTGATAAGTGCAACATATAATTAACATCAATATTCGAGCCTAACGAAAATTTGTCGCTGATCGGATTATAATGTAATCCGATCATATGCTGTTCTTGTAAAGAGGTTTTATCTATCCAACTGAGTAGCTCTGAAGGTCGAATAAATTTTTTTACATCATGAGTACCTTTGGGAACCATTTTTAAAATATGCTCAGCGGCAATAATTGCCAATAACCAGGCTTTTTTATTACGATTAATAGTAGAAAAAAATACATGACCGCCCGGTTTGACTAATTTTTCGCATGATTGAACAACAGACTCAGGATCGGGAACATGTTCCAACATTTCCATACAGGTAACGATATCATAAGTTTTAGGGTATTTTTCGGCATGACTCTCAGCGGTTTCCTGTAGATAGTTGATCTTCATATTGTTTTCTAATGCATGGAGCTTTGCGACTTCCAGCGGCTCTGCGGCCATATCAATTCCTGTCACCAAGGCGCCTTCTTTAGCCATACTTTCTGATAAAATTCCGCCGCCGCAGCCAATATCGAGTACTTTTTTACCAAACAGACCATTTGCCTGTTGCAGGATATGGTTTAAACGTAATGGATTAATCCGATGAAGAGGTTGGAATTCACTCGTTTCATCCCACCAACGAGTCGCAATAGAGCTAAATTTATCGATTTCAGCTAGATCAACATTTGCCTGGCTGAGCGAATTCTTGTTATTCATCAAAAAATTTACTCCTTAATTTTTTTATTAGCATAGTTTTATTAGCATAGACTGTATAATGGCATTAGGTCATTATACATATTTTATTGATCATTATGCGTTTCCTGTTTTTATAAAATGGCGATTTTGTGGTATAACTTTACTCCTTAATGAATAAGGAGTATGAGGGACAGTGGCTCCATGAGTGACATAGCAAGAGAAATTACCCCGGTCAATATCGAAGAGGAACTGAAAAGCTCTTATTTGGATTATGCGATGTCTGTAATTGTTGGACGCGCCCTTCCAGATGTACGAGATGGATTAAAGCCTGTTCACCGTCGCGTATTATATGCGATGAATGTGTTGGGCAATGATTGGAATAAATCATACAAAAAATCAGCCCGTGTAGTCGGTGACGTCATTGGTAAATACCATCCTCATGGCGATAGTGCTGTTTATGATGCGATAGTACGTCTGGCACAACCTTTTTCAATGCGTTATATGCTAGTTGATGGGCAAGGTAATTTTGGCTCTGTTGATGGCGACTCTGCTGCGGCTATGCGTTATACCGAAGTACGCATGGCAAAAATTGCCCATCAATTGTTGGCAGATTTAGATAAAGAAACCGTTGATTTTATTCCTAACTATGATGGTACAGAGCAGATCCCTGATGTTATGCCAACGCGGGTGCCAAACTTGCTGGTTAACGGCTCTTCAGGTATCGCTGTTGGTATGGCTACCAATATCCCACCTCATAACCTTAGTGAAGTCATTGATTGCTGTCTGGCTTATATCAATGATAAAAATATTAGTATTGAAGGATTACTGGAGTATATTCCAGGTCCTGATTTTCCAACCGCTGCAATTATTAATGGTCGCCGCGGTATCATCGACGCATATCGGACGGGACGTGGTAAAGTCTATATTCGTGCACGAGCTAACGTTGAAGTTGATGATAAAAGTGGTCGTGAAACAATTATTGTCAATGAGATCCCTTATCAGGTTAATAAAGCTCGTTTAATTGAAAAAATTGCAGAATTGGTTAAAGATAAGCGTGTTGAGGGGATTAGTGCATTACGTGATGAATCTGATAAAGATGGCATGCGTATTGTTATTGAAGTAAAACGAGATGCAGTGGCGGAAGTAGTACTGAATAATTTGTATTCCTTGACTCAACTTCAAGTCTCATTTGGCATTAATATGGTTGCCTTATGTGATGGCCAGCCTAGACTTTTAAATTTAAAAGAAATTCTTGAAGCTTTTGTTCGCCATCGTAGAGAAGTGGTCACTCGACGGACTATTTTTGAATTGCGTAAAGCGCGTGAACGGGCTCATATTTTGGAAGCTCTCGCCGTCGCATTAGCAAATATTGATCCGATAATTGAACTTATCCGCCAAGCATCAACGCCGCATGGAGCGAAATTGGCTTTGATTGCTCGTCCTTGGCAATTAGCTAATGTTTCTGCCATGTTAGCCAGTGCAGGCGATAACGCTGCTCGCCCTGAATGGCTTGAACCCCAATACGGTGTCCGCGATGGTCAATATTATTTGACTGAACCGCAAGCTCAGGCAATTCTTGATTTGCGTTTGCAAAAATTAACTAGCTTAGAACATGACAAAATATTGGATGAAGATAGTGAGCTGCTAAAACTGATTGCCGCATTGCTATATATATTAACCAGCCCAGAACGGTTAATGGAAGTTATCCGTGAAGAGCTGGAAGCTGTTAAAGATCAATATCGTGATGTCCGTCGCACGGAAATTACTGAAAATAGCGCGGATATTAATATCCAAGATTTAATTACCCGGGAAGATGTGGTCGTCACCTTATCACATCAGGGGTATGTTAAATATCAGCCACTATCTGATTACGAAGCACAGCGACGTGGGGGAAAAGGTAAGTCGGCAGCGCGTATTAAAGAAGAAGATTTTATTGAGCGTTTGTTAGTTGCTAATACCCATAACACAATTCTATGCTTCTCTAGCCGTGGCCGTCTCTATTGGATGAAAGTTTACCAATTACCCGAAGCTAGCCGTGGCGCACGTGGACGACCAATAGTCAATTTATTACCGTTAGAACAGAATGAACGTATTACCGCAATTTTGCCGGTACCTGAATTTGATGATGGTCATTATGTATTTATGGCAACCGCGAGTGGTAGAGTTAAAAAGACATCACTAAAAGATTTTAGTCGTCCCAGAAGCGCCGGCATCATTGCAGTTAATCTTAATGATGGCGATGAGCTGATTGGCGTTGATTTGACTGCTGGTAAAAATGAGGTAATGCTTTTCTCTGCTGGTGGTAAAGTTGTTCGTTTTGCGGAAAATGCGGTTCGTCCTATGGGACGTACAGCAACGGGTGTTCGAGGTATTAAGCTACAAGCTGGCGATAAAGTCGTTTCGCTGATTGTACCTCGTGCTGAAGGTGATATTTTAACCGTTACAGAAAATGGTTATGGTAAACGAACCGAGCAGAGTGAATACCCAACAAAATCTCGAGCTACTCAAGGTGTTATTTCCATTAAGGTTAGTGAACGTAATGGTAATGTGGTCGGAGTAATTCAGGTAGAAAAAACTGATCAAATCATGATGATCACGGATGCTGGTACCTTGGTGCGTACCCGAGTTGCAGAGGTTAGCATTGTCGGTAGAAATACTCAGGGTGTCACTTTGATTCGTACTGGTGAAGATGAAAAAGTAGTTGGTTTACAACGCGTTGTTGATCCTGAAGAAGAAAAAGATGATCACCAAACGTTAACAGAAGATACAATCAGCGTAAAAGTAGAGCCTGATGTCAATAACGTAGAAAATCTTTCGCTTAATGAGTGATAAATTAGTTTTATCTGAGCGGGCACAGTAGGTGCCCGTTTTTAGACTTTATGCCAATCATTATTAGTGATAACTTTTTATTATTCCGCTTATCGTATATGCTTTACGATTGATACACTTCTTTTATAGTTAGGACAGTGTTTGAGATATCTATCTTCATTTAGAACGTCATTGAAAATTTCTCGCTATTTGTTCCGTACTCTCGGCGTTATGCTGTGGGCAATGGGAGCTGTAATCACACTTTTTTATCTATTTAATATCTTTAATGAAGTTAAATCTGATATACATCAACAGTATTCATCTAGTTATGACAGTATGGTTGAATATGTGCATTATACGGATAAAATCCTGCGATCAATCCAATATATGGTAGATAGCCATACTGAAAAATTAGCGCAAGATCCTAATTATACGCCTGTCTTGCCAAAACAACTTAATTTCAACTACTTACCCCTAACGGCAGATGCTGATTGTAGAAAATTGCATGAAACATCAAAGAGTTACTTAGTCGCATTTAATCAATTATTCTCTTTTTGGCGAAATAATATTATGCCACCACAAGGTTTAAAAACGGTTTTTATTGTTGCTCCAGAAAGTAACTGCATGATTGATTTGGCTATCCGAAACAGTACTACCAGTCTTCAATCGTTTAAAAAAATAATCCATGAAAATATGCGGACTTATATGAGCTTGAGGGCACAAGGCAGAGAGAAAAATATTTATTGGATCACACCAGCGTCGCGAACTGATAATGGCTCTTTCTACATATTAGCGCCTATTTATGATAAAGGGACTTTGATTGGTCTAATTGGTCTAGAACGTTCAATACGCTTGGAGCAATTTAATTTACGCTATGAAAGGCCAATTAGTATCTTCGTTTTAAATGAAAATAATAGATTAGTATTACATTTTCCGTATGATAGTAATTTAAGATCTGATGATTATGTTTATCAATTAGAAAACTTTCATTTTGGCTATGATAATGATTTTAGTCGATTAATTTATAAAAACCGCTTACTACCTTCGTTATTAAGTGTTGTTTTTTCTGTACCTATTAGTGATATTTTTAATAAATTTAAGCTGTCAATTATAAACGGCATTCTGTTAAATATAATCTTATTTATTTTAATTACTTTTTTGATCTGGCTATTAGAAAGGAAGATGTTATTACCAGCAGAAGATAATGCGATTCGTTTAGAAGAAAATGAGCAATTTAATCATAAAATAGTGGCGTCGGCTCCGGTTGGTATCATTATTTTACGTCTTGTTGATGGTGTTAATATATTAAGTAATGAACTCGCCCATCATTATTTTCGCTTATTAAGCTATGATGATAAAACCCGTATCCTATCAATTATTCAAGATAAATCTAGTCGTTATATTGATGTTGTTACTACCAGTCATACCCATTTACAAATAAGTTATGTTATTTCTCGTTATCAAAATAAGGAAGTGGCCATTTGTGTTTTGGTTGATATTAGTGCCCGTGTTCAGATGGAAAAATCTTTACATAATATGGCGCAGGCATCAGAGCAGGCTAACCAAGCCAAATCTATGTTTTTAGCAATCGTTAGCCATGAATTACGAACACCACTTTATGGCATCATTGGTAATTTAGAGTTATTGCAATCTTATGAATTGCCCATTCAAGCTGATCGCCTTTTGACGACAATGGATCACTCTTCATCATTATTATTAAAAATAATTAATGATATTTTAGATTTTTCAAAAATTGAATCTAAGCAACTTAATATTGATCCAGCACCGTTTAATTGTCGTGAAGTTTTCTCATTTATTATTTCTAATTATATTCCGCTGATAGGTAAAAAGGGTCTTTCGATTTATTACTATATTGATCCTAATGTGCCCGATATTATTAATGCGGATTCTGTTCGAGTACAGCAAATTGTTTCTAATATTCTCAGTAATGCGATTAAATTTACAAAAACTGGTTTTATTTTGTTAAATATTTTTATAAGAGATTTTTATATTTATATTGAAATTAGGGATACGGGAATTGGTATGCCTGATAATATATTAATGCAACTTTTTGATCCTTTCTTTCAGATTAAAGTTAATAATGAGAGTTTTTCCAAGGGCACTGGTTTGGGGTTACCTATTTGTGAAAAATTAATTAATTTAATGGATGGCGATATTGAAGTTAACAGCCAGGTTGGTATAGGTAGTAGTTTTACCGTTAGGCTACCTTTGTTTGATAGTGAATATGTGGTTTGTCGCCACCCAGAATATCGGAAAAATTTTCGTATCGGTCTGTATTTTTTTAATCATCACCTGCGAGATTATCTACAAACTTATTTAGACTACAATGGCTTTAAGATAACGACAGTTTGCAATGAACACAGTAAAGATAAAATATATGATTTGATTATTACTGATTATGAAGGCTTGGTGGCTGAAAGCAAATTTACACTTAGGCTATTTTCAACTTTTATCAGTGCACCCCAGGAAAATGCGAAAAATGATTGGTTTCATAATACTTACCAACTTGATAAATTAGATGGTTTTATTGATCAATTAGTGATGGAAAATGGTGAGAAAGAGGTTGTTAATCCATCTTCAATAATGTCGCTACCAGATAAAAAATTATGTTTTCTAACGGTATTGATTGTTGATGATCATCCAATTAATCGGAGTTTACTGGCTGATCAGCTGAAATCAATAGGCTTTAATATAGTACTTGCTGAAGATGGGCTAATCGCTTTGGATTATGTTCGACAAAATAATATAGATATCGTTTTGACAGATGTAAATATGCCTAATCTCGATGGCTATGGTTTGACAAAGTTAATTAGAGAAGAAGGTTATGCGATACCGATTGTTGCTTTAACGGCTAATGCCATGGCAGAAGAAAAGCAGCGTTGCTTAAGTGTAGGAATGGATGACTGTCTATCCAAACCGGTTACATTAAAAAAATTAAAGCAATCGCTATTGAAGTGTTGCGATGTTAGTATATTAGCAACACAAGAAGATAATGATTAAATACTATTTTAATATTCAAATGATTATTAATTTATAAATAACAGGATGGAAAACCTATTAGCCTTATTCATTGCCCCTAAGATTAGGATCAATCAGTTTTTTATTTGTATCATATTACTAGTTAATTTCTTTCTCAATTGTGACTGAAGAAAGATAATTTAATAATGTTATATCATTTTCAACACCGAGTTTTAACATAGCCGATTTTTTTTGGCTACTAATTGTTTTAATACTTCGATTAAGTTTTCTTGCAATTTCGGTGACTAAAAAACCTTCCGCAAATAGGCGCAACACTTCACTTTCTTTTGGCGATAAACGTTTATCTCCATAACCATTTGCATTAACTTTCTCCAATAATTTCGATACATTTTCAGGAGTGAATTTTTTTCCTTTTTGTAAAGCTGATAATACCTTTGGTAAGTCAGCAGGAGCGCCTTGTTTCAATACGATGCCTTCGATATCTAAATCTAACACAGCACTGAGTATTGCGGGATTATTATTCATGGTAAGGACAATTATTGATAGGTTAGGGTAGTGGCGTTTAATGTATTTAATTAATGTAATTCCATCACCGTATTTATCGCCGGGCATCGAAAGATCAGTTATTAGAATATCTGCTTTAAGTTTGGCTATATTATTGATAAGAGATGTGGAATCTTCAAATTGACCAACCAAATTAATTCCCGCGATTTGCTCAAGAGATTTTCGTATACCAAATAGTACAATAGGATGATCATCAGCGATAATGACATTAAGGTTATTCATTTTATTGGTTGCCCTCTGGCATTAGTTTTTTGATAAAGATATCAATATCTCTAATGCTATTTAAAATCTCAAATTCATTATTATCTGCTATGTGCTGTTCTAATTGCTCACATGCTTTTTTAAGAAGCTCAAAGTTCAGCATAGCAAAAACACCTTTTAGTCTATGTGCTATATCTTTTAGTTTTTTTAAGTTACCTTTTTCTTGGTTAGTATACAGCTTATTAATATCTATAGGTACTGTAGTAAGGAATAAATTACGATAGTCACTATCAGAAAGCTTTTTTTTATAATTCTCAAGGATTATAAGGTTTGAATTATTGTTATGATTGATGATAGTAAATATTGATTTATCGGTTGATTCTTGCTCCGCAATCAAATTATCTTCGATTAAGATAGAAATTGCATTAATAAGTTCATCATTAAAATTGAAATTACATTTTATCAAATTGTGTTTTACTACTCTATAATTAATAATATTATCAACAAGGTAAATTGTCGGTTTATTATATTCTGTTTTATGATCAGTTATAAATAAATCATAGGATGAATGACAATTATTTTTATCTATATCAGAATAATTAGCTCCATAAGTCATTAAATTCTGCTGGACAATTTTATGAATTTCAGGATTTCTAATATCAAGAAGTATATTAATACCATCAAGAAGTGGTAATGACTTGTAACTTTGTTCATTTTTTAATTCTAAGGGCAATGTCACTGTATAATGAGAACCGATTCCAACTTTACTTTTTATGAAAAATTCACCTTTCATACGGTAAGATAGTTGATGACATAGATAAAATGTCATTCCTGAATTGGATAGGGTTCCGTCATTATTTGTTGAACTAGCAAAAGGCATGTGAATATTTGCCAGATCCATAGCATTAAGTCCTATACCGCTATCAATGATCTCGAGGGATAGTCGTTTAGTTGCATAATTTAATATGACAGTAATTTTGCCAAAATTAGTTGTATTGATTGAATAACTCAATAGAAGTGAAATTATTTTAAATAAAGCGTTATTATTTGTGGTGATATGTTGTTCATAATTTAAATTGTTATGATAGTAAAGTGAAAGACCTTTGTTGATAAGCAGTGATGTTTTTTCTTTTAGTATTTTATTCATCATCCCAGCGATTGAGACAGGTTTAAATTCATTTTGTTGCTCTAACTTCCATTCACCAGATTCAATGGTATTAAGTAAAGCAATATTATCTATCCAGTTAACAATATAATGTGTTCTAATTAATAATTCATTAATTAAATATTTTATGTTGTGCTCATCAGAGGTTTGTTTGATTTGGTTAATAAGACTATTAATTTCTATAATGGGAGTATGGATCTCTTTACACATGTTAGACAACATCGAGCGTCGGACTTGAATATTTTTTTCATGCTCATGTTTAGCCATCAGTAATTTTTTATTTGTTAGTGCTTCTTTATCTTTATCATGAATAAAAAACATATAAGTATTATCTAATAATTGATTATTAAGTAATTTTATTTCATAAATAGTATCTTCAATTGAAATTTGAATAGCCCCATGATTCTGGATTGCCATGTCACGAATACGTATCAAGTCCATATGGGGTAAAAGTAATTCAGCTATTCCATTACTCATAATTTTGCGATTGGTTTTGAAATTATAAAGTAGAAAACCAATAGGAATATTTGAAATAATATAGTTGCTAATTGTATTTATAATTTGTATCTCGTGAAACATATTTTTGTTAGGGGAAACAAAACGTGTCCTGATATACAATCTGCCAACAATAGAGATGGTTGTAAAAAAACAAATGGCGATTATGGCCAACAAATTATTATATAAAAGATCCCACAAGATATCTTTAATTGGTAATTGATATACTAGCCGGTAAGTTGTTCCGGGAATGGGTTGGGTAAATTGTAGTAAGAGACCATTAAGTTCAATATCAACTAGGTTTCCATTGTTGTTTATTATGTCATTTGAAAAAGTAATTGATAAGTATTCAGGATTAATATTTTTTGAGAGTAATAAATTTATTGGTAATTCAAAAGTTATAATGGTAGTCAATTGGCCTGGTGAGTTGAACATTGTGCGGTAAGTATAATAGTAAGAATTATCAAGGCGTGTACGATGAATATTTGACAAGCTTTCTCGCTTGTCTTTAGCCGATGATAATGTCAACAGCTCAGAGCGTTTTTCTTCTGCGGTTAAAGTTAAATAACTCTCTTTATAGCGAATCTCTGGTTTTAATATCGAATGGGTAGTTACCAGAAAAAGTGTATTATCAGGACCATTAAGATAGTACATCGAGCTGTATTCATTTTTAGCTCCCCAGATTATGCCCATATAGTTAGATAGTTTATAGGCCAGATTAATATTAGTATTATTTTGCCTGCCAAAAATAATGGCATCGACATGACGCTCGTAGTTATTGATCCAAAAAATATCAGGGCGCAATTTTATGGGTAAGGGGGTATCACTCTTAGTTTCATTCTCGCCATCGTTTGCAATGTAATAGAGTTGACTTGCGTAATAACGATAATCTTCAATTTTATATTCAAGTTGTTTAGTGATGTTACTGAGCGCATTTTGACTATTATTGATCCAATTATGAAAGTAATTGTAGGTAAATAGAAATAACAATAATACAAGCGAGCTAATAAACATTATAAAAAAGCGGGTTAGCGATGAAAGTTGTAAGGTTTGTTGTTTATAATCCATTGGTAGAAGAGGCGCCTTTTTATTCAACATGAAGGAAAAAATTAGTATTTTGTTTACTATTTAAACAATTCTATCTTATTATTTTAACAGGTAATTTTGAATAGTATAATTTTAATGATCAAACTTTGAACAAACGATGAAAAAAATAGTATTTTTTATATTAAGGTCTAGAGAAGGTCATCACATTTCCCCATAATTCTGCGCCATGGAAGGATGGCCGAGCGGTCGAGGAGGCAGCGGTCTTGAAAACCTCCGATTGGAAACCATCCTAGAGTTCGAATCTCTATCCTTCCGCCAAATTTGCCGGCTTAGCTCAGTTAATAGAGCAACTGACTCGTAATCAGTAGGTCACCAGTTCGACTCCGGTAGCCCGCACCAATTAAGTCAAAAGCTACTCAGTTTATCCCACAGTGCCTTTTAGGTAAGTGGGATATTTCTGGGGTGCTTCTATAGCATAAGTTCCTATTTATTGCCGCTGTTCTATTGAGTAAACAGACAGACCTGTGAAACATTTGGTTTGATTTCAATTTAATCCACATTAGTAAAAATAGTATTTGCTGTCTAGAATAGCTGCTCAATCTCTTAAAATCATGTAAATGAAATTTTTTAATATTTTAATTTGATTTTAGGAAGCATATTAAACAATTCTTATTTTTAACCTTGTCACAAATAGCGGTATGTTCAAAAGTAATATTGTTATGGTTAATTTTGGTTATTTGACTGTTTTTTTAGTGCGTAGCTATGATATTTAAATCCTCGCTATTGACAATACCATTTTCATCAAAACATCACCTTTCTCCAATCTTGCTATCATAATGACATACTGTAAGATGGTCATTTTTTTATATATATATTCATCCGCGACTTTATCGTTAGTGCTCCCATTAGCAAAAGAATGTGATTGAATAAGAGAGAGACAAGTAATGGATAAAATCTTCACGCGACTTTTCATTTTTTCCTTTTTTTAACCTAAAAATAAACAAAACATCTCTATCAAAAATAAATTATGAATGCCGATTAATTTTAGATTATTTTATTGCTCTTATCTATAAGATAGTTTGCGTTAATTATTTTCTTCTAATTTAAATATCTTACAGAGTAAGATTAATCAAGTTTTATATTTAATATAGTTGATATTGTCATTGTAAATATTATTGAATAAATTCATGGTAATATACAGTATAGTATTAGAAGTGGTATCTTAATTTAGAAATCAAATGTGGATTTTTATCGATAAAGGCAAAATATTAATATAATTAAATAGTTGTATATTTCTAATTTGGCCGGTTTAAATTATATTAAAAATAAAATTAAAAAATTCTTATGCTTGTTAATATAAAAATAGATCTGAAATATATTTCAGGTTATTAAAATTAATTTATTTTTTAATTATTATAGCTTATAGTATTTCCTCTTTTAATTTTTTATAATATTACAACTTATGATACTGATTTTTACTCTTAAGGTAATCTATTCATACGATTTTTTATATTTTTGCTACTCATTTTTATAATTAATTTAATAGTCTTCTTACCCGAAAAAATAGATACCATCAAGCCTAATATTTTAATTAATTTTGCTGTTTCTTTTTTTCTTATTTTGCTGATGAATTATTGACACTATTATAGAGTTTAAAATAAAACCAAGAGATATGAGATATGTCGTCAGTAGAAAAAACAATATTGAAATATTTTATCTTGCTAGGATATACATTTGTAAATTATAATAAAATCGTATGCTTCTCTCGATAACCGGACATAACGGGAAAGAAAGAGATATATTTATGTGGTTCTTCTTTTTCGTTTGGATCGGATAATCCGCTGATAATGCCAATATAAACCTTTTTTGAAGAGAGGTTTATTAATACTGGACGCTTAGGTGTTGACTCAAGGGCATCAAGTAACATGCAGTCAATAGTACGATTCGATAATGTTTTTCTCAGTACTCGCGCATTTTTAGCTTGGCATATATTATTGTAAGTCGCTAAATGTTTTTTACTGTAAAAAAAGCCCAGTTATAGTTTTTTACTCAAACAAAAAACGTATATCCATGAAAATAAAATTGATGTGATTGATAATAATGTTATCAATGCATAGATATGATCATTTTTTATCACCAGTAAGGGTAAATTTTTTGCAATCAAATCTATCAGATGAAAGTTTGGCAACAAGAATTTAATTAATACGCCAATTATAGCTAAGCGTCTTAATTTTGATTACAAAATATATGTTTTTCTCCAATCTAAATCTAATGATATAGAGTAATTACTTGTAATCATTTTAAAGTCGCCGAGCTATATCGTAGTGCAAAAAAGGCAAAAAGTACCATAAGTAGCTACTTTTAAGTATAAAAGCTGTCTATCGTGCCTATGTAATCTACAGTAGTGATAGGGATTTAGGACTATCATAATATAGCCGCTAACTTAAATGGGAATAAGTAGTAATGCTAACAAGCTATTTCCTTGTAATGTTTTTTCTGTTTTACAATCAAGCTAGCCATCTTTTGCATTTCTTTTACTTCGGGTAATGCGGCAATTTCATTAGAGGGGATATAAGCGGCACCGCTTTTGTCAACACGTACAAATGTAGAAATTTTATCATTTTATCTTTTGCTCATTTTTTGATGATCACTCGGAAAGTATCTGGTAATCCAATTCCGTAATGTTAACATAATAACCACCTATGAACACAGACTGTTTATCAGTTAATTGATTACTTTTTTGATGGTTTAAGCATCAAAAAGTATTATATACTTTTTGCCGTTAATTTATATAACGTCGAGTCATGACAGTTAAATTTATAGCAACTTATTAACTTCTACCACATTAATAATGATTTGGTGTATTAAATAAAATACTGCAAACAACATATATAATTTTGTTGCTGATTGCATAGTAGGATACAGCTAGCAGCAATTGAGTAAAATACGTTTGATTGTTTTGCTTATTAAAATAGGTTGTTAAAACTAACAGATTTGGCAGGGCATTATTATAAAGCTTTTTCAGTCATAATTTTTCATTTAGCTATTAGTAGGGCGACGAAGTTTTTAGTAGTTAATTTATTGCTTTAGCGTTGTTTAATCATGAAATGAGGGTTTGGTTGGCTAAATGGTTAAATGAATAAATTGCTTATGTCGATTAGGTAAGTGGTCAGGTTCAGCACATTACTGAAAAGGGGAAAAAATTATTTTCCATACCATTTTTCATTTGTTATTCATTGTTTGTTATTAGATCAGATCAATTACATTTTTGTAATTTAGAGTATTAAGCTGTGATGGATATCATACTAATTATTTTTCAGATCAATATTTAAGCAAATTTGTGTTATGTTTCTTTTCTCGCAGCAATTGACTGACTTTATATTTTAGATATTTGTCTTACATCATTATTTTTCCTGTTTGTTTTCGCCAGCTTAGCTGGCTTTTTTTACTTTCTGTCCTGCAATAGTGGTAATTCATTTATGGCAATGAAATAAAATAGACCATAAATTAAAACGACTAATCAGCTGGTTATTAACGACTCAGCAGGATTGTCTGAATCAAAATTAAGTCGCTTATCTATATTATACATTCAGTAAGTTTTTGAGGATTACTGAATAATACTTCATGGCTTCCTGGTAATTCAGTAAAACGATAAATATTCAGACGATTGCTAAATTTAGGGTGCCAGCCATATTCACCAACAGGAAGAGGATTATCTGTTGACGCATATATTATGCTACGAGGAATTGATAGTGATTCAAATGTTTTTAGCGGTACTTTATCGTAATGACTTGCAACACAACATGGGGACCAAAAATTATCATAAACTTCCTTTGCTTTTTCTAATTCAACATCACCAATAAATAACTCTCTAAAAATCTCAAAAGGGAGTATTATTTTATTATCAATGGTTATTTTTCCCATATTTCGTGAAAAATAGGTGGGTACATATCATAAAGTGATTCTCCATCACGTAAAACAAATGCATTATGAAAGATCAAACGCTTTATACGAGATGATTCTATTTCTGCTAGCCGTTGTACAATAGTTCCACCAAAACTGTGTCCTAAGACAACTAGATTTTTTAAATTGTGCTGTCTTACATATTTAACGATAGAATCGACACAGTCAGCATGGCTTGCTCTATAATTAGCGTGTGATTCATGTCCTGCGATGGTTGGAGTATGAACATCTATAGCTAGGCGACTTTAAAATGATTACAAGTAATTACTCTATATCAGTAAATTTATATTGGAGAAAAACATATATTTTTGTAATCAAAATTAAGACGCTTAGCTATAAACCTTGATTACGTAATATTTTTGCAACATCATTCTATGCACACCCATTATGCCAAGAACAGTGTATTAAAAGATAAGTATATTGCATAATTTATTACTCCTACGACTTAAAGTCGAATGTGATTAATAATTTTAACTTCAAAAATTCTTTATGTGGATGTAACAAATGTTTCTATTATGCTAAAAAAAAATTTTGGCGAAGATACTTTATTTAATTATTTTTTATAAATAAAAAAGCGGTTAACTAACAGCATTATCATCACTCCCTTGGCAAGTGTGACAATAGATAACCGCTGGGTGCTACGGGATAGAAAATTAACTAACAAACAGCATTTTATTTTTGTGAGATGACTCCACACGATTATTAGTGTTGCTTTTAACCACATCAGGCGAGGTGGTTCTTTAGTTACCACCACCAAATGAAAAGGATTTATTAATGACTGATAAAAGAGCTGTGACAGAAAGTGTTTCAAAGCAAAAGTATATGCCAGCAAAGGTTGTTAGGCCAACAGAATAAAATGAATTATCCAGATCAAAAAACTCACAGAGTGATAATAAAAGTAAGGATTAATAGCGATGAAGCGAGAAAAAGTTACAGACAGAATTCTTTATAGTAATTTTCGGTTCAGCCATTGTAATAGTATGTTATCTTTTCTTCTTCGCTGTATTGATAGCTATTCTTTCCGCTATTCAGGTTCAGTGTCTAAGTTGCTTTTCCATAAATGAAAGCCAGATACTACTAATCAACAACAGGGACTAACAATTTAATTGAACACTGAAAAAAATAGATAACTTGGACATAACTAGTGGTCCCCCGTCAGCTTTGGTAATTCCCCTTATATCAGTTTTTGATTAGCTGAATAAGAAAACAAAGAAGGCACTATAAGGAGATATGTTATACATTCACCAAGAAATCTCTTTACGAAAATATAGCTTAATATAATATTTTTGTTATAAAAAGATTAACTGGTAAAGAAATAGCTTATGCTTGATACCTATATTGAAATGAGAGCACCATCTGATTTTATTAATATTGAACAAGAGATCCCAGAAATAAAAACGGATATGAGATATTTTAACTGAAATAACTTTCTTGGTAGAAAAATCAATGGTAGAAAAATCAATGGATATAACGCTCCTATTTGTTTAATAACAAAATCAGCAGCTGAATCACTCAAAAAAGTAATTAGGGTTTTATATCCGTTGGGGTTAACGTTAAAAGTATATGATTGTTATCGTCCTCAAAGTGCTGTTAATGATTTTATATCTTGGTCACAGGAAGTCGACAATCAATCAATGAAGTCAGTTTTTTACCCTAATGAAGAGAAATCAGAGTTTTTAAAAAAAGGTTATATTGCTAAGAAATCATCTCATTCACGAGGAAGTACCGTAGATTTAACCATTAT
>NZ_CACTIE010000077.1 GCF_902713415.1 Arsenophonus endosymbiont of Bemisia tabaci Q2 | reverse complement strand
TACGTATAAAATCAATTGAATAGCTCATATAAATAATGTCATCAAAATTAAGTCGCTTAGCTATATAGAGCTATAGAGCTGCCAATTGAAACAATCCGGTTTTACCGGCAAAGCAAATTTACGCATCATTCTTCAATCGCCATAGTTTTCCATTATGGCGATATATTTCAATATGGCAGGAATTTGAGAGAAAACTTTCCAGTATTGAACATACTGGTTTAAGCATAAAACTCAGATAGGATAAAATCCAATCACCAGAAATAGCTTATTCAAACTGCTAACCTGCTTTTTTGGTAAATTGCTGACGATAAATTACCAAATCCTCAATAGTTATTACCGGCATATCATGTTGCTTGGCAAAAATAAGTACTTCTGACATACGGGCCATGGTACCATCGTCATTTGTCAACTCACATAAAACACCTGCTGGCTTAAAACCGGCTAAAGTCACCAAATCAATAGTAGCTTCGGTATGACCACGACGCTGCAATACCCCTCCTTCTTCGGCTCTCAAAGGAAAAACATGTCCAGGCCGATTCAGATCGGTCGGTTTTGCATCATCGGCAATTGCTTTACGGATAGTCATTAAACGATCACTGGCTGAAACGCCGGTTGTTACACCTTCGGAAGCCTCGATGGTAATAGTAAATGCGGTTTGGAATTGACTAGAATTTTCTTCAACCATCATCGGTAATGCTAGCTGCTTAAGGCGTTCTTTCGTTATACAAAGACAAACAATTCCACTACCATGGCGGATAGTCAATGCCATCTGTTCAACAGTCATAGTTTCAGCAGCAAAAATAATATCACCCTCGTTTTCACGGCCTTCGTCGTCAAGTGCCATAACACCTTTACCTTGACGTAATGCCTTAAGAGCACGCTCTATACGTTCGATCGGATTGCCATAGGTGGAAAGTGACGTCTGATTCATGATAAAACCTCATCAATAAATACTAAATTACCAGAACCAGGGCAAACCTGGGAGTATAAAAAATCAAATCAGTATCTTAAAAATCTGCACACAATTGGCAGGCCTCAAAACTACAGATATCGTTATTTTCTCCCATCCGGACTATAACCGTCGGTTCCAGAATCTCACTGGATCTGCTGACTTCCATCACAAAATGCCATAATGGAACGCTCGCGGACTTAATTATTCAATTAACAGAATAAATATCACCGTCGGTGGAGAATTTCACTCCGCCCTGAGATAAACAGCTAAACTATATCGTGAATATAATTCTGTAGCAATCAACAATAACAAAATATATCATGGAGTAGTATTTTCATTTATTTATATAGTCAGCCAAAGTCAGCCAAAGTCAGCCAAAGTCAGCCAACTTAGTATTAAATGGTTATTGCGCTAATTTAGACCCATTATTCTCAGCAAATTTATTAAAAATAATTTTGTCAAATTAAGCTGATTATTTTAAGATCTGCTATTAAATAACCTATAGATTATAATTTGTGACCAAAAAGGATAGCGTAATGCTTGACGCGAAAAAAATTGAACAAGTTGTTCGCCAGATCAAAGATACCTTCCCGCAAGGAATAGGTGACTTAGGCGAAGATCTTGATAAAAAGCTACGGGCAATATTACAGTCCCAGTTAGGAAAACTCGATTTAGTCTCACGTGAAGAGTTTGATATTCAAACACAAGTTTTACTGCGAACCCGTGAAAAAATGGCACAAATGGAAAAACGCATTGAACAATTAGAAAAAAACGGCTAGCCAACGAAAACAAGAATGAATAACAAAATGCCACGATACTACCTACTATCGTAGCATCGTTATTTTTTATCTCAAAATATTAATCACTTTTCATAATCGTATTAATAATATTTGTCGTCGACAGCCCCGCTTCAAAATTAAGCACTTTAACTTCACCACCTGCCGCCCAGACCTCTTGGCTACCAGCAATATCTTCCGGCTTATAATCGCCACCTTTGACTAATACATGGGGTAAGATTTCACTGATCAGGCGTTGAGGAGTATCGTCTTCAAAAGAGACCACCCAATCTACTGAACCTAGCGCCCCTAACACGGTCATACGCTGAGCTAATGGATTAATAGGACGATCATCACCTTTTAATCGTTTAGTTGAAGCATCACTATTCACCGCAACAATTAATCGATCGCCTAACTTACGTGCATTGGCTAAATAGATAACATGGCCAGCATGTAAGATATCAAAGCAACCATTGGTCATCACAATCTTTTCGCCACGGCTACGGGCAGCTGCAACCGCATGCTTTAGCTGCTGCTCATTCATCACACCAAGACCATCATCAGTTCGACCATGAATGGCATTCTCCAGCTCAATGGGTGATACCGTTGAAGTACCCAGTTTTCCAACCACGACTCCAGCAATCGCATTAGCTAATACACAAGCTTGATGAAAATCGAGTCGAGCCGCCAACCCCGTTGCCAAAACACCAATAACCGTATCACCAGCTCCGGTAACATCATAAACTTCCTGCGCTTCGGTCGGTAAATTTAAAGGCGGTTTTTCACGCTGCAACAGTGTCATCCCGCGTTCTGAACGAGTGATAAGTAATCCCTTAAGATCAAGGGAATCAATTAATTTCATTCCTTTCTGCTCAATTTTGCTATTGTTTGCACATTTACCAACAATAGCTTCAAATTCAGACATATTGGGAGTTAATAAAGTCGCTCCACGATAACGTTCAAAATCACTACCTTTCGGATCAATAAGAACTGGCACTTGAGCAGCATTTGCTAATACAATGATCTGCGCAATTTGTGCTAACGCACCCTTGCCATAATCAGACAATACCAGTGCCCCGACGCGTGGCAACGCTTGCCGAATCCGATCTAACAGCGGATTTATATCGACATCACCGAATCCTTCTTCAAAATCCAGTCGAATAAGTTGTTGATTATGCGATAGAATTCTCAGCTTAGTAATCGTAGGATGCGTTGATAATGTAACAAAATCACAACATACATTAGCTTGATTAAGTTTCTCGGTTAATACTTCAGCAGCATCATCAATACCAGTCAGCCCTAGCAAACGAACATTGGCGCCCAAAGCTGCAATATTCATGGCAACGTTAGCAGCACCACCAGGACGTTCTTCTTTCATTTCCACTTTAACGACCGGAACCGGCGCTTCTGGTGAAATTCGGTTAGTTAATCCATACCAATAACGATCTAACATAACATCGCCGATCACCAAAATACTAGCCTGTTTAAAATCAGGGAGAGTGATTTTCATCCATACTCCAATTACAAATAAATTACCGCAATCAAGATTGCTAGCAATAGTAACATAGCCCAACTCTATCAATCGTACTAAAAGTACGGCGAGTCAATTCTATTTCAACTGAACTAGCATAAAACCATTTTTGCCAACTAAGCAGAACTTTTTTACGTTGCTGTTCAAACTGAGAGACTAACACTTTACTGGGTAACGCCTGTAATGACAAATGATCCAAGGTATAGCTAAGCGACTTAATTTTGATGACATTATTTATATGAGCTATTCAATTGATTTTAGACGTAAAGTGATATTTACGATGGAAGAAGAAGGGTT
>NZ_CACTIE010000076.1 GCF_902713415.1 Arsenophonus endosymbiont of Bemisia tabaci Q2 | reverse complement strand
AATGTCATTAAAATTAAGTCGCTTAGCTATACTATTAATATGGTTAAATGGGCTAAGCGTGAGCTTAGAACAACAGTAATTAATTTATTATGGTATTTTTTAAATAACCGTTAAAAAAGTTTAATAACTAATTGCTATTTTTGCATAGTTATAAAATAATAAAAAGGAAAGTTATCTAACTGTCCCTTTGCTGTTTTAACAAAATAAAATCGACGATTAGTTAGTTAAAACCGACAGCTGCGCGAAGTTCAGCAACTTTATCTGTTTTTTCCCATGGGAATTGAGGACGGCCAAAATGTCCATACGCTGCAGTTTGACGGTAAATAGGCTTTAATAAATTGAGCATTTTGACTAGACCATAAGGACGTAAGTCAAAGATTTCATGCACTAAATGAACCAGCGTTTCATTGGCTATTTTTTCAGTACCGAAAGTTTCGATCATGATGGATGTCGGTTCAGCGATACCAATCGCATAAGAAATTTGAATTTCACAGCGATCAGCAAGTCCCGCGGCAACAATATTCTTTGCTACGTAACGCGCTGCATAGGCAGCAGAACGATCGACTTTAGACGGATCTTTGCCAGAAAAAGCCCCGCCACCATGGCGAGCCATGCCACCGTAAGTATCGACAATAATTTTACGGCCAGTTAAACCACAATCACCCATTGGACCGCCTATAACAAAACGACCTGTTGGATTAATAAAATAGTTAGTATTTTGCTGTAACCATTCTGTCGGTAATACTGGCTTAATAATTTCTTCCATTACCGCTTCTGATAAGGTGTCTTGGCTAATTTCTTCAGCATGCTGAGTAGATAAGACAATAGTATCAATGCCCACTATTTTATTATTTTCATATTGGAAAGTGATTTGGCTTTTAGCATCTGGACGTAACCAGGGCAAAGTACCATTTTTTCGCACTTCGGCTTGGCGTTCAACTAAGCGGTGAGCATAAGTAATTGGCGCTGGCATAAGAACATCGGTTTCGTTATTAGCGTAACCAAACATGATCCCTTGATCGCCTGCGCCTTGTTCTAAAGGATTTGTACGATCGACTCCTTGATTAATATCAGAAGATTGTTTGCCAATTGCACTAATAACAGCACAGGAATTGGCATCAAACCCCATATCGGAGCTGGTATAGCCAATTTCGCGTATCGGGCGCCGCGTAATTTCTTCAATATCTACCCAGGCGCTAGTCGTAATTTCGCCGCCAACCATTACCATACCTGTTTTTACATAGGTTTCACATGCAACGCGTGCTTTTGGATCCTGCTCAAGAATTGCATCAAGAACTGCGTCTGAAATTTGATCTGCAATTTTATCAGGATGACCTTCTGATACTGATTCAGAAGTGAAAAGATGTGTGGTCATAGATGTTTTATTACCTTAAAAATTCGGAGAAACTGAATTAGATGTATTACCATCCAGACGTCTATTATAATGTTAATTATACGCTATTGCTAGCTGTTTTTTATCTTTGTTGATGGCAAAAATCTGATTTACTATATATAGATAAATATGTTGATGTTTTATTCAATTTAATTTTGCATTTTTCTTATAATAAAGGTATAAACAGCGCGATATAACTAAGCGACTTAATTTTGATGACAT
>NZ_CACTIE010000075.1 GCF_902713415.1 Arsenophonus endosymbiont of Bemisia tabaci Q2 | reverse complement strand
TTTTCATCAGGCGTTATGCGGTAGTATCGGTATTGATACTACTTCTCAATTTAAAATGGTTACGTTCTGAGGCTGAATGTTATAGCCATGTTTTGAGGTGAATGGGTAATGTTCCATTATCAGCAAATAGTAAATTACCAATCATCACAGCTTAATGTCTGTATAGCCGCTTCTATTTCTTTTCTCTATGCTTCTATTTCTTTTCTCTATATAGCTAGGCGACTTTAAAATGATTACAAGTAATTACTCTATATCAGTAAATTTATATTGGAGAAAAACATATATTTTATGATCAAAATTAAGACGCTTAGCTATATTACTGCTTCTAGTCGAAATTATAGGTCGTACTCGAGACAGACGAAAATCATTCATTGATAAGTTGTTTTGCAACTATTAAATAAGCTATTAAATAGCAGAATGATTGCTGAGTTTTCATGAATCCTTACTTTTAATAAAATAAGAGTTATTGCTGTTTGCTGAAATTTTAAAATTTGCACAGAATATTATCTCATTAGATAGGATATGTTGGGGAAAAAGTGAAGCTCATACTCCATTTTAGGAGATAAGTGTGAGTAACAATATCGCGCGTAAAATGCAACAAACTTATAATATTGCATATTGGCGAGACGGCTATTACCAGGTTAATGAACAAGGTAATATTACTGTATGTCCTAATCTTGACCAACCAGACGCGAAAATTGATTTAGCCGCCTTAGTTGAACAAGTACAGGAAGAACAACAACATCTACGTTTGCCGGCCTTGTTTTGTTTTCCGCAAATTTTACAACATCAATTGCGGTCAATTAATACTGCATTTGAACGGGCGCGTCGTGATTATGGCTATCAAGGTGATGACTTTCTTGTCTACCCAATTAAGATAAATCAGTAGCGGCAAGTGATTGAAACTTTAGTGAGATCAGGAGAACCTTTAGGTTTAGAAGCCGGCTCCAAATCAGAATTAATGGCTGTATTAGCGCATGCAGGTATGACGAAATCAGTGATTGTTTGTAATAGCTATAAAGATCGGGAATATATTCGTTTAGCGTTGATCGGCGAAAAACTTGGCCATAAAGTCTACTTAGTGATTGAAAAATGACTGAAATTGCCCTAGTTTTGGATGAAGCTAAAAGGTTAGATGTTATTCCTCGTTTGGGAGTACGAGCGCGTTTGGCGTCACAAGTTTAGGGTAAATGGCAAACGAGTGGTGGTGAGAAATCAAAATTTGGTTTGGCCGCGGCTCAGGTTTTGCAGTTGATTGATACATTAAGAAATGAAGGGCGTGTAGAAAGTTTGCAATTATTACATTTCCATTTAGGTTCTCAGATGTCTAATATTTGCGATATAGCCACAGGCGCTAGATAGGTGTCAAAATTGAGTGTTTTGATGTTGGTGGTGGTCTTGGGGTTGATTATGAAGAGACTCGGTCACAATCGGATTGTTCTGTCAACTATGCTTTAAATGAATACGGGAATAATGTTATCTGGGCGATGATAGTGAAGCTTGTGATGAACATGGGTTAGAGTATCCAACGGTGATCACCCAATCTGGTCGAGCGTTAACCGCGCATCACATACTATATTAGTTTCTAATATCATTGGTGTTGAACGTAATGAATTTACTAAGATCACGTTACCACCGAAAGATACCGAATTATCGCTGATTTCCCTTTGGGAGACATGGAATGAAATGCAACAGAGAAATAGCCGTTCATTACGTGAATGGCTGCATGATAGTCAACTTTCGTTATATGATGGCATACCGAATATGCCCATGGCATGTTAAATTTGACAGAGCGTGCTTGGACTGAAGAGAGCTTTATCTTAATATTTGTCGTCGTATTCAGCAGGATTTAGATCCCAGTAATCGAGCTCATCGTTCTATTATGGATGAGTTACAAGAGCGAATGGCTGATAAGTTATATGTTAACTTTTCGTTATTTCAATCTATCCCGGATGCCTGGGGTATTGACCAACTTTTTCCAGTATTACCGATTCAAGGATTAAATGCGCCGTTAGAACGGCTGGCGGTTTTATTAGATATTACCTGTGATTCGGATGGTATTATTGATCACTATAGCTAAGTGTCTTAATTTTGATTACAAAATATATGTTTTTCTCTAATATAAATTTAGTAATATAGAGTAATTACTTGTAATCATTTTAAAGCCGCCCAGCTATATATCGATATCGATGGTGATGGTATCGCTGCTACTATGCCGATGCCTAATTATGATCCGGAAGAGCCGCCAATGATAGGCTTTTGTATGGTCGGTGCTTATCAAGAAATATTAGGCAATATGCATAATTTTTTGGCGATACAGCAGCGATTGACGTCTTATATTGATAATTCAGTTGAAGTCAGGTATTTACAAAGTTATGCTCCATTATGTCAAGCTTGATCCTAACATGTTATTGACGCTTTTTGGTGATCAAGTCAATAGTAAAGATTTGACAAAAAGTTTAAAGGAGCAGTTTCTGGCTGAATTTGAAACAGGATTATATGGTTATACCTATTTAGAAGGTGAGTCAATATAAGTTAGCCAAGCTTATTGAGCGATAAGGGAATAAATCTTAACCGCTGCATCGTCAATCTCGTCCTTTAAGACAGTGGGGATTCCAAGCAGAAGCGCAGTAGCCTTAATAGTGAAAGTTATTCACTAATAAACAGTTTGAGATAAATTATATGATCAATAATACATTAAATAATCAAAAAGATAACTCTTTGGTTTCTAATGCCTTTGATTTCATGCGTTTTCCACTCCATTTTTCAGCTTATGATAGTGATGCACAATAGGTGATCACCGGTGTTCCCTTTGATATGGGGACATCAGGTCGGGCGCGCAACCGTCATGGGTCCGCTGCTATTCGACAGGTATCAGCAAACCTGGCATGGGAGGGTAAACGTTGACCATGGCAGTTTGATCTCAACGATCAGTTAAAAGTAGTTGATTGCGGAGATCTGGTATTTGCGTTTGGTGATGCACAGGATATGAGCGATAAGTTGCAGGCACATATCGAAAAGTTATTGGCATCCGGCAAAAGATTTTTAACCTTCATCGCACTGGATATGCTTTATATTCAGACTAGCAAAAAGCGTTAACTAATCTATATAATTGTTGCAACAACAATGTGTCATTTATAGCACATTTTTATTTGCGCTTAAGTCAACTAATTATCCATCAAATGGAATGAATATTAGTTCAGACATGCAATTAATCTGAATTTATTTTTTACTTATTAAAGTAAGTTATCTGACTGTTTTTTATGCAACAAAATAGGTAAAATATCACTTTTTAAATGGCAGGAATAAAGTATAAATGCATCGTATATCTAATAATTTAATCTTAAATGCTGCCTATTCTAGACAAATGGCGGAACAACCTGCTCCTTCCACTAGTTGTCAGAAAAATGAACCAAACAGTGGTATTCCAGCAACGAATTTAAAAACCCTTTCTAACTATGCGATTCAAAAAATCTAATTTTATGGTATTCGACCCATTAGTCCATATGCGACCTCTTTAATTGAAGCCGGTTATCCCACACTAAGCCTCTTATGATTAAAGGGAAAACTGGCGATTGGGGTCCATAAGCCGGATTTATTCGTGTTGATCAAAATTTTAGTAAACTTGTTGGACAGTCAGGACAGGTGCAAAATACAATGCCTTGATCAGTAAAAATATACAAAATGGCGAAGCGATTAGTGTGCCTTTAACGATAACTCGTGATAGGATCAACGAATTGATCGAGTTAGGTTGTCTTGAATTATCTCGCTCACGTGGTAATGGTATGATTTTGTTAGCGCGCTCGTCAACTGGGCAGGAATATCAATTTGACGCTATTTATCAATCTAATAGTAATAACCACTATCGAATAGAGATAGCCAGGAAACCGATTTATGTGTTGAGTGAACCGAAAATACACGAACCATTTTTCCCTGATTATGATTTATTATTGGTAGCTCCTCATATTGGTGATTATGGCACACTTGATACTGTGATACCCAGTAAACATAATGATACCAAATTAGGTATCGCAAACCATCGTTTGCTGAAATTAGCCGATGATATTCATCGTGCTTTGGATCGCGATGAACAGCATAAACTTATTCATCATGGTACAGATGTGAATAATGAGTCATCAGACTTGGCAGACAATTTTCCGGTGACACTATTTTTGCCTAAAGCGATCGAAAAATATGCCAAAATAACGGTACTGGATTCAGCGGAGGCACTGGGTGAATTTATTCAAGCCGCTAAAAATAAAGGTTACTACCATGTACCGCTCAATGTACGTTGGCGTACGTTGGCAAGAAATGCATAATATTCGTCGCGCCTCCTATGAAGAGGCTCGTCAACGAGTTGAGCATTCTTATCGTAAATTGTCATTATAAAGACCACACTCGGCAGATAGCTGGGTTAAGTTGTTATTTATGATCTGGTAAATCAAAATGGCGTGCCAGTATTGGAGCAGTAAAATTTTTCTTCAGATAAAATCCACGCGGTAGCGTCATTATTGGTTGGCCATGTTTACCTATCCCTTCTGTCAAAGCATTATTATTTGCAGCTTTAGGGCGGATTTGTAGTACCTGGCCATGGCGTGCGGTGATGTTTTCAACCTGACCTAATACAATCATATCCATTAACTCTTCCCAATCTGTTTTAAGCAGCTGCTCTTCAATGGGATTGGGACTCCACAATAAGGGTGAAGCAACTCTTCGCTTAACTAATGGGATTTGGCGCTCACCTTCAATGGGTATCCATAAAACCCGTGATAACTTATGACGTAGATGACTTGAAAGCCAGGTTACTCCACTATTACCGGTTAAAGCTGCCACACAAACGAAGGTTGTTTCTAATGGCTCACCATAGCGGTTAATAGGAATGGTTTTAAGTTCAATACCAAGATGGGCAAAATCTTGTTCTGCTTTGCTACCAGCATTTGCGCCTAAACAATATTCTAATAACTGACCTACCCAACCTTTAGCAAATCTAAGGTCGTGTGGGACTGAGATACCTGCCTGATAAGCCAGTTCAGCCATCGTATAACCCGCTAGGTTGTTGGTTTTACTCAGTAAACTTTGTTCATCATCAGGGGGCAGGGAAGAAAATTGCATAAATCATACCTGTATAAAAAATAGCCAGTTAAATTTGTACATACAGTGAAAATTTTAACATAAATTGAGTAAATAAAAACAATCCATTGATAATCAAATCATTTGATCCATGGTCGACATATTTTTTCTGTTATGAATTTAATCGAATCGGTAATAAACAGGATCTCAAGTAGAGTTATCCACAATTTTACTGGATAACTCTAATAAAAATCCTTTACTGGTTTAATTTACAGTCTTGACAGGATGGTTTATGTTAAAAAGAGCTGTTAGCTTGTTTAACAAAACAGCGTATCCTGTAGATAAAATGGATATTGCTGGATCTTTGTTCATCCTGTTTTGATTGGTAGCTATCTGTTCTGCTTTGAGCTATAGCTAAGCGTCTTAATTTTGATTACAAAAATATATGTTTTTCTCCAATATAAATTTACTGATATAGAGTAATTACTTGTAATCATTTTAAAGTCGCCCAGCTATAAAGTTGCCTCATCAATTGTTGCTATTTCTTCGGTTCATCTTTTACGACTGTTTATGGAAGCTGAAAAAGTAGCCGATAATAAAATAATGTGGAGTGTAATTATCTATTTGGCTTTTGTTTTATCAGCCTTTGGCATGGCTTATATTGATAGAATGAGTAAAAATACCAAAAGCTAATGAATCAAGTTAAATCATTCTCCCCAGTGCTATATAACAATAAGGAAAAATTATCTCCTTTACGCCAGGGTTAGATAAACATATTCCGATAAATTAGAGTAAAAAATGGTCAGTTAATTTGCGTTATTTAATAATATTTAAAGCCGTTCAAATATTAAACTACTTAAAGTAAAACATTTTAATCGAAAATAAAGCCAACTAAAGAACAATTTGTGATCCAGAGACAGTAACAACTCTCGACCTTTTGGCCGAGAGGATATCAATGTAGCTTAAAATTTAACAAGTTATTGCCTGAAATAGATCTGCCTGCTGATGTGGAGTGATTGTTTTTTTTACATGCTATTTTCCAATACAGAAGCTGGAAAAAATACGACTTAATAAGTCATCGGAGCTAAATTCCCCTGTAATTTCACTTAATGCCTGTTGAACCAAACGAAGTTCTTCTGCTAATAACTCACCAGAGTGAGCAACCACTAACTTTTGATAACCTTGCTGTAAATGCTCTGCGGCAATATTAAGTGCTTGAATATGACGGCGTCTGGCTAAGAATCCGCCTTCTATATAATGATTAAATCCAATACTTTCTTTCAAATGTTGACGCAATAAATCAATACCTTCTTTGCGATAGGCTGACAGGTAAATAAGTGAGTAATTACTAACTTTTTTTATTGTTACTGGTTCATTAGTAATATCGACTTTATTTCTAATTACCGTAATAGGTAAAGATTTCGGCAATCGCGCCATAAATTCCGGCCAAATCTGCTCAGGTTCAGTTTCTTCTGTAGTGGTGCTATCCACCATAAATAATATATGATCCGCTTGCTCTATTTCTTGCCAAGCTCGCTCAATACCTATTCTCTCAACTTCATCTGTCGCTTCACGTAAGCCTGCCGTGTCAATAATATGCAGAGGCATACCATCAATATGAATATGTTCACGTAATACATCTCTGGTTGTGCCAGCAATATCCGTTACAATCGCCGTTTCACGGCCAGATAGCGCGTTTAATAAGCTAGATTTACCTGCATTCGGTCGTCCTGTAATCACAACCTTCATGCCTTCTCGTAATAAGCTACCTTGATAAGCTTGTAAACGCACACTATCCAAATGGACTATTACCTGATTCAATTTTGTTTCTATCTTACCATCAGATAAAAAATCAATTTCTTCATCTGGAAAATCAATTGCAGCTTCAACGTAAATACGCAAGTTAGTAAGCGCTTCCAGCATTTTATAAATCTGCTGTGAGAAAACACCCTGTAACGAATTTACCGCTGAACGAGCAGCCTGCTCAGTACTTGCATCGATTAGATCACCAATAGCTTCCGCCTGAGCTAAATCCATTTTGTCATTAAGAAAGGCGCGCTCAGAAAATTCACCTGGATTAGCAATCCGGATCTCATTGATAGCTAAAATCTGTTTAAGTAATAAATCAATAATGATAGGCCCACCATGCCCTTGCAATTCAAGAACATCTTCACCAGTAAATGAGTTGGGGGAAGGAAAATAGAGGGCAATTCCCTGATCTAACACTTTGCCCTTGTCATCATAGAAAGGGAGGTAATCCGCATAGCGAGGTCGAGGTATTTTACCTAAAACAATGCGGGCAACTTCAACAACTTTTGGCCCTGATATTCGCAAAATACCAACACCACCACGTCCAGGAGGGGTTGCCTGCGCAATAATTGTATCATTGATATATATACTCATTTTACTCTCAATTATTACCATAAATATATTAAGGCGGTCTAATGACCGCTTTAATATATTTTCTATTTTGTTATTTCTTTAATTGCAAATAACAAAATGCCAAAACTTATTTTTTATCGCGACTACGTAGGCCACTCTTTTCTAATCCACGATAAATAATTTGTTGCTGGATAATCGTCACCAGGTTACTAACGATATAGTATAAAACCAAACCAGAAGGAAACCACAAGAAAAATACCGTAAAAATAACCGGCATATAGGTCATAATCTTCTGTTGCATAGGATCAGTTACTGCCGTTGGCGACATTTTCTGAATAATATACATCGTCAAACCCATTAAAAACGGTAGAATATAATATGGATCCTGAGCTGATAGATCTTGGATCCAACCAATAAAGGGAGCATGGCGCAGTTCGACAGAACCCATCAACATATAATATAAAGCTAGGAAAATAGGCATCTGAATCAATAAAGGCAGACAACCACCTAACGGATTAACTTTTTCTGCTTTATAGAGAGCCATCATTTCTTGGCTCATACGTTGCTTATCATCACCAATCCGTTCTTTTATCGCCGCAAGTTTTGGCTGCAACAGACGCATTTTTGCCATTGAAGTATATTGTGCTTTAGTTAAAGGATACATAATCCCGCGCACAATAAAAGTAATAACAATGATGGAAAAGCCCCAGTTACCTATAAAACCATGAATAAATTTCAATAATTTAAATAACGGTTGAGAAATAAACCACAGCCAACCATAGTCCACAGTTAAATCTAAATGTGGTGCAACTGCTGCCATTTTCGATTGTAATTCAGGACCTACCCACAAGGTTGAGGTGTAATTTCCTTTACTATTAGCTGCAACTGTTATCGGCGAACTCTTATAGCCAATAATAGCAATGGATTTCTTTAAATCGATTGTATAAAAAAAAGCGTTTTGGTTCTGATAGCCAGGGATCCATGCTGTAGCAAAATATTGCTGCAACATTGCGACCCAACCACCTTTAGTATTAATGTTTAAATTATTATCAATAATATCACTGAAACTATATTTTTTATAATTTGTTTCATCGGAAGAATATGCTGCGCCACGATAAGTATGTAAGGCAAAATTATTACTTCCTGTATCACGCTTTTTTGGTAGTTCTGCAGTCTGTTTTAACTGACCAAAAAAAGCTATCGTCAATGGTTTAACACTATTATTTTCAATATTATACTCAACAGAAATATTATATTTACCACGTTTTAATAAATAGACTTTCTGATAAACCACTCCGTCTTTACCAGTAAAGGTAAGAGGAACACGCAGTTCATCTTGGCCATCTTGCAACACATAACTGGTTGCCTTTGAGAGATATAAAGGACGCAATCTATTATTGTAGCCAGGGTTATCGGGACCATCCTGACCGATCAAGCCACTCTGTGCTTCATAAATAAAATCTTTACTGGTTTCCAATAAACGAAACGGATAAGATGAATGTAATTCCTTAGGGTAAAGCAACAGGTCAGCCTGATCAATATCGCCGCCACGGGTATTTATACGTAATTCAAGCACATCAGTTTTTACTGTGATAAATTTAGCTTGCTCATTACTTAGATTAGCTTGGTCATCATGACTTTGGATATCCATTTTTTTTACGATTTGGTCAGTCTTTATAGGTTCTCTTTTATCACTTTCCCATGTCTGCCAAATTAAAAACGAAACAAATAGCAAAGCGATAAATAAAAGATTGCGTTGCGAATCCATCGTTAATGTTCTCTATTATGGTCATTCTGTCTAGATGGAACAGGATCGTCACCACCTCTATGTAAAGGATGGCATTTTAATACGCGTTTCATCATTAACCAACCACCTTTTATCAATCCAAATCGATATAGCACTTCTATCCCATATTGGGAACAGCTAGGGTTGAAACGGCAGCGCGACCCTAACAATGGACTTACCATCAATTGATAACCTCTTATTATCGAGATTAAGAACCGCGAGCCAAACGACAGTGACGACGCCATAATTTGCCTAATGTTTCGGTGACTTCTTGATTATCCAAAGCAGCAACCCCCTTTCTTACTAATATCACAAAATCCATCGAAGGCAACTCATGCTGATGTAAACGAAAATATTCTCTCATTAATCGCTTAATTCGATTGCGTTCATGTGCCCGTTTAATATTTTTTTTTGCGATAGTAAAACCTATGCGCGGGTATCCCAGCTCATTGAGGCGTCCAAGAATGGTGATTTCTGGAGAACTCGCCCGTTGTGGCTGCTGAAAGACATAATCAAAATGCCTTGGAGTTAATAATCTTAACTCCCTACGAAAAGCAAGCATAACCCCTTCGATAGGGTTATTACTTTGAAGAAACGGTCAGACGAGCGCGGCCTTTAGCACGACGACGAGCTAAAACCTGACGACCATTTTTAGTGGCTATACGAGCACGGAAACCGTGAGAACGGTTACGTTTTAGTACGGACGGTTGAAAAGTGCGTTTCATAGCGGTTTCTACCTAACTTAACAAAATAGTTATTATTGATTCAGTAAATTCGTGGGTGACCAGTGGAAGAAACAATACTGATATATCCAATCGTAACAACACCAACACCAATACCAATACCAATATAGCAAAATAGCAAAATAGCAAAATAGCAAAATAGCAAAATAGCAAAATAGCAAAATAGCAAAATAGCAAAGCAAAATAGCAAAGCAAAATAGCAAAGAGACAAGATTGTAAAGATTGTAATAAAATATCTAGCATTACGCAATGAGAAAGAAAAATTCAACGCTTTTCTCCACCATTAGCTACGATAAAACTTAAACAAATACCCTACTTTTCTTTACTTACCAAGCACTGCCAGAAAACTGGCAAAATGATGATATCACACACAAGGTGCAAAATTATACGGATTCTCATGGAAATCTCAAGGATCATTTAAAGATCAAAAAATTATTTGGCTCAAAATAAAGACTAATCGTCTAGTTTGATCTATCTAAAGTTATCTCTTACTAGGTGTTATGTATATCTAATATATGTGCTAGTATTCTTTTTACTTCCTTATTCATTTTATACATCTTGATCCTAAATTTAATCCTGTGGATAAAAAGTGCTAAAACTGTGTAAAAGAGTGAGGATCTTATTCAAATTTTGAGTTATGATCTATTATAGTGTACTGAGATCATAGCTTGTAGAAGCTGATTTAGTTTGTCACGCAAATTTTCGGTAAATCTTTTCTGGGGTATTAACAATTTTTATTACCTATTAAATTTAATAATTTTCCATTGGTCTTGTTTTAGGGGAGTCCGTCGTGTCATTTTCACTTTGGCAGCAATGTCTTGCCCGATTGCAGGATGAGTTACCTGCCACAGAATTCAGTATGTGGATACGCCCTCTCCAGGCAGAATTAAGTGATAATACATTAGTACTCTATGTTCCTAACCGTTTTGTATTAGATTGGGTAAGAGATAAATACATCAATAATATTAATGAATTATTGAGTGATTTTTGTGGTTCTGATGTGCCTGCATTGAAATTTGAAGTGGGTAATAAACCGCAAATAACCGCAAGCGGTACCTCAACGCATACCCTAGCAAATAAAACTATTTCGACGCCAATAAATTCAACAGTACGCCCTAGTTGGGATAAAAAACAAGTTCAACCTGAAATAGCTTATCGTTCAAATGTGAACCCTAAGCATACATTTAATAACTTTGTCGAAGGTAAATCAAACCAACTTGCTCGTGCCGCTGCCAGCCAAGTAGCAGACAATCCTGGCGGAGCTTATAACCCCCTTTTTCTTTATGGTGATACAGGATTAGGTAAAACTCATCTGCTTCATGCTGTAGGTAATAACATCATGGCGCACAAAGCGAATGCAAAAGTGGTTTATATGCATTCTGAGCGTTTTGTCCAAGATATGGTAAAAGCGTTACAAAATAATGCGATTGAAGATTTTAAACGTTATTATCGCTCGGTAGATGCATTATTAATTGATGACATTCAGTTTTTTGCTAATAAAGAGCGCTCTCAAGAAGAATTTTTTCATACCTTTAATGCGTTACTCGAAGGTAACCAGCAAATCATTCTGACCTCAGATCGCTACCCTAAAGAAATTAATGGAGTTGAAGATCGACTAAAATCTCGTTTTGGTTGGGGATTGACGGTTGCGATTGAACCACCAGAATTGGAAACCCGTGTTGCTATTTTGATGAAAAAAGCTGACGAAAATCAGATGCAACTACCTGATGAAGTCGCTTTCTTTATTGCCAAACGCTTGCGTTCAAATGTTAGAGAGCTAGAAGGGGCGTTGAATCGGGTTATCGCCAATGCTAACTTTACCGGTCGGGCAATTACCATTGATTTTGTTCGTGAAGCATTACGCGATCTACTCGCATTACAAGAAAAACTGGTCACTATTGATAATATTCAAAAAACCGTTGCTGAATATTATAAAATTAAAGTTGCTGACTTGTTATCGAAGCGCCGTTCCCGTTCTGTTGCGCGCCCGAGGCAAATGGCAATGGCATTAGCAAAAGAGCTGACAAACCATAGTTTGCCCGAAATTGGCGATGCCTTTGGTGGACGAGATCATACAACCGTACTCCATGCTTGTCGAAAAATCGAGCAGTTACGGGAGGAAAGTCACGACATCAAAGAGGATTTTTCTAACTTAATCAGAACATTATCATCCTAATGCTATGAAATTTACTATTGAACGTGAACAATTACTCAAACCACTACAACAAGTTAGTGGTCCACTTGGTGGGCGGCCTAAATTACCTATTTTAGGTAATTTATTACTGCAAGTCAGTGAAAAAACACTTTCATTAACAGGTACCGATCTAGAAGTAGAAATGGTCGCAAAAGTGACACTAACACAACCAGGTGAAGATGGTTCAATCACGGTACCTGCCCGTAAATTTTTCGATATCTGGCGTGGGTTACCCGATGGCTCAGAAATCAAAGTTACTCTTGAAGGAGAGCATCTACTGGTGCGTTCCGGTCGTAGCCGTTTTTCGCTTTCGACGCTGCCTGCCACTGATTTCCCAAACCTAGACGATTGGCAAAGTGAAGTCGAATTTGAACTCCCTCAAACGACGTTAAAACGTCTAATTGAAGCTACCCAGTTTTCAATGGCACACCAAGATGTACGCTATTATCTTAATGGCATGCTATTTGAAACTGAAGGTAAAGAATTACGCACTGTCGCTACCGATGGCCATCGTTTAGCGGTCTGTTCACTCAATATTAATATTGATGAGAATTTACCAACTCATTCAGTGATTGTTCCTCGAAAAGGGGTAGTAGAATTTATACGATTACTGGATAGTAGCGACGAGTCACTTAAGTTACAGATTGGTACTAATAATATCCGAGCTCATGTTGATGATTTTATTTTCACCTCAAAACTAGTTGATGGTCGTTTTCCTGATTACCGACGTGTTCTACCCAAAAATCTAGATAAAACATTGACCGCGGATTGTAATAAACTTAAACAAGCATTTTCACGAGCTGCGATTTTATCAAATGAAAAATTTCGCGGTGTACGCCTCTATATCAGCGAAAATCAACTTAAAATTACTGCAAACAATCCAGAACAGGAAGAATCAGAAGAAATTGTTGATGTTAATTATCAAAGCTCGATGATAGAAATTGGTTTTAACGTCAGTTATATCCTCGATATTTTAAATACACTAAAATGTGAACAGGTTAATTTGCTGTTAACTGATTCAAATTCAAGCATACAAATCGAAGATGTAGCTAGTAATGCGGCAGCTTATGTTGTTATGCCAATGCGTCTGTAATATCTAAATTCTATGATGCTTTCGCGTTTACTTATCCGCGACTTTCGTAATATAGAAAGTGCGGATCTACCATTAGCAATCAGTTTTAATTTTTTAATTGGGCCAAATAGCAGCCTAAAAACAAGTATTCTTGAAGCGATCTATACATTAGGACATGGTAGGGCTTTTTGTAGCATTTAAGCAGCACGTGTCATTCGTCATCAACAACATAATTTTGTTTTACATGGTCGTCTTGTTCCTATAGAGCCAGAATCACGTGAACTGACTTTGGGATTAAGTAAAGATCGTAACGGTGAAAGTAAAGTTCGCATTGATGGCAATGATGAGGATAAAATTGCTGAATTAGCTAAATTATTACCAATGCAACTAATAACTCCTAAAGGTTTTACTTTATTAAATGGTGGCCCTAAATATCGTCGAGCTTTTCTTGATTGGAGATGTTTTCACAATGAACCTCAATTTTTTGCTGCCTACTCTGATTTAAAACGGCTATTAAAGCAACGTAATGCAGCATTACGCGAAGTAACAAGTTATAATGAGCTGCGTCACTGGGATTATGAACTGTGATCCCTCTGGCCCATAAAATAAGTGAGTGGCGAGCCAGCTATATTGCAGGAATTACGAAAGATATTGAAAACACCTGTAAACAGTTCTTACCTGAATTTTCACTTAGCATCTCATTTCAGCGAGGCTGGGATAAAGAAACCGATTATTCAAATATACTAGTAACGCAATTTGAACGTGACCGAATGCTTACCTATACCGCATTAGGGCCACACAAAGCTGACTTACGGATCCGCGTAGAAGAAATTTCCGTTGAAGATATCCTATCGCGCAGGCAGTTAAAATTATTAATATACGCATTAAAATTAGCACAAGGTGAATATTTCACCTGACAGAGTGCGCAACGATGCTTATATCTGTTAGACGATTTTGCTTCTGAGTTAGATAAGGATCGCCGTCAATTATTAGCCGAACGGCTTAAAGCGACGCAAGCTCAGGTCTTTGTTAGCGCGATTACCATCGCGCAAGTTAAAGATATGTTAGATAGAAATAGCAGGATGTTTTGCGTAAAACATGGCAAAATAGAAGTTCAACCATAGGATCAAAATTTAGCGAGAAACGTTGATGTCGAATACATATGACTCCTCAAGTATAAAGGTATTAAAAGGGCTAGACGCGGTACGTAAGCGCCCAGGCATGTATATCGGTGATACCGACGATGGTACAGGCCTTCATCACATGGTCTTCGAAGTTGTCGACAACGCTATCGACGAAGCCTTGGCAGGGTATTGTAGCGATATTATCGTAACCATACATACCGATAACTCCATCTCTGTTCTCGATAATGGACGTGGTATTCCAATCGATATTCATGAAGAAGAAGGTGTATCTGCCGCAGAAGTCATTATGACCGTTCTTCATGCTGGCGGCAAATTTGACGATAATTCCTATCAAGTTTCTGGTGGCTTACATGGGGTCGGTGTTTCTGTTGTTAATGCCTTATCAGAAAAATTAGAGTTAGCTATCCGTCGCGAGGGAAAAGTCCATGAACAGACTTACCAATTAGGTGTTCCACAAGCACCTTTATCGATTATCGGAGAAACTGATGAGCGAGGAACCTATATCCGTTTCTGGCCAAGTTTGGACACATTTAAAACCGTTACCGAATTTGAATACGATATTTTGGCAAAACGGTTACGGGAGCTCTCTTTTCTTAATTCAGGTATATCCATTCGTTTATTTGATAAACGTGATAATAAAGAAGATCATTTTCATTATAAAGGTGGAATCAAAGCTTTTGTAGAATACTTAAGTCGAAATAAAACTCCAATTCATCCAAGTGTTTTCTATTTTTCGGCGGAAAAAGAGGGTATTAATGTAGAAATATCTATGCAATGGAATGACGGTTTCCAAGAAAATGTTTATTGTTTCACCAACAACATTCCTCAACGTGATGGAGGAACTCATCTGGTTGGTTTCCGTACCGCCATGACACGTACACTGAACAGTTACATGGATAAAGAAGGTTATCAGAAAAAATCCAAAGTGAGTGCTACTGGTGATGATGCCCGTGAAGGTTTAATTGCTGTCGTTTCTGTTAAAGTTCCCGATCCAAAATTTTCGTCACAAACAAAAGATAAGCTAGTTTCTTCCGAAGTAAAACCCGTTGTTGAAACGTTAATGAATGAGAAACTGGTCGAATATCTATTCGAAAATCCTAATGACGCCAAAATCGTTGTTAGCAAAATCATTGACGCGGCCCGTGCCCGCGAGGCTGCCCGTAAAGCACGCGAAATGACGCGCCGCAAAGGTGCCCTTGATTTAGCAGGATTACCCGGTAAATTAGCAGACTGCCAGGAGCGTGATCCAGCTTTATCAGAACTTTATTTAGTGGAGGGTGATTCCGCAGGCGGCTCTGCCAAACAGGGGCGTAACCGAAAAAATCAGGCAATTTTACCGTTAAAAGGTAAAATTCTTAATGTTGAAAAAGCGCGTTTCGACAAAATGCTCTCCTCACAGGAAGTCGCCACCTTAATAACTGCTTTAGGTTGTGGTATTGGCTGTGATGAATATGATCCTGATAAATTACGTTATCATAGCATTATTATCATGACCGATGCCGATGTCGACGGCTCCCATATACGGACATTGTTATTAACTTTCTTCTATCGTCAGATGCCAGAAATTATCGAGCGAGGCCATGTCTATATTGCTCAGCCACCTTTATATAAAGTGAAAAAAGGTAAGCAAGAACAATATATTAAAGATGATGAGGCGATGAACGAATATTTGATTTCAATCGCATTAGACAACACCTCGCTCTATACTAGGCCTCATGCCCCGGCATTGAAAGGTGAACCATTGGAGAAGTTAATCATTGAATATAATGCTGCTCAAAAAATTATCAAACGTTTAGAGCGTGTCTATCCACTAGCTTTATTAAATAATCTTATTTATCAGCCTACCTTGGTAGAAGATGACTTGAAAGATAAATCCAAGATAAAAAATTGGATCAAGATGCTAGTTAAGCGCCTCATCGATAATGAAGAACATGGTAGTACTTATAGCTATCATATTAATGAAAATAGTGAACGCCAATTATTTGAACCAGTTTTACGTATAAGAACCCATGGCGTTGATACCGATTACAATCTAGATTTCGATTTCATTCATGGTATTGAATATACACGCATAACTAAAATTGGTCAGCTAATAGGAGATCTGATTGAGGATGGTGCGTATGTGGAAAGAGGGGAGCGTCGCCAGACTATTTCTTCCTTTGAAGATGCATTGAACTGGTTATCAAAAGAATCACGCCGTGGCTTGATGGTACAACGCTATAAAGGATTAGGCGAAATGAACCCAGAGCAATTATGGGAAACAACGATGAACCCAGATACCCGCCGTATGATGCGTGTTACCGTTAAAGATACCATCGCAACTGACCAACTGTTTATCACACTAATGGGTGATGCGGTTGAACCACGTAGAGTTTTTATTGAAGAAAACGCATTAAAAGCAGAAAATATAGATATTTAATTTCAAATGGCAAAATAAAATCCCTATAGTTAAATTGAGGTTTTTTATTATAGATAACTATCTAATATTTTTAACATACGGCGTAAAGGCTCTGCCGCTCCCCATAATAGCTGATCACCAATCGTAAAAGCGGATAAATATTCCGGCCCCATATTTAATTTACGCAAGCGTCCAAGCGGAACATTTAAGGTGCCTGTTACTGCAGCAGGCGTTAACTCTCGCATAGTTAATTCACGCTCATTAGGAATAACGCGAACCCAATCATTATGTGCGGATAAAATTTTCTCAACATCCTCAATCGCAACATTTTTTTGCAATTTTAGGGTAAATGCCTGGCTATGGCAGCGTAATGCTCCGATACGAACACATAAATCATCGATAGGAATAACATGACTAGCGGTATTTAAAATTTTATTAGTTTCAGCCTGCCCTTTCCATTCCTCACGACTTTGACCATTGGGCAATTTTTTATCTATCCAGGGGATCAAACTACCGGCCAATGGCGCGCCAAAGGCTTCTGTGCTCATCTTTCCACTACGGGTGAAGTCAGTGACTTTTTTCTCAATCGATAAAATCGTCGCCGCGGGATTTTGCAGTTCATTAGCAACCTGTGCATGTAACTCACCCATTTGAACTAATAATTCACGCATATTACGCGCACCTGCGCCAGAAGCCGCCTGATAGGTTGCGACCGAAACCCACTCAATCAAGTTCTCAGCAAATAAGCCAGCTAAAGCCATTAGCATCAAACTGACCGTGCAATTGCCACCAACAAAGGTTTTTATTCCTTTATTTAAACCCTGATCAATATATTGACGATTAACAGGATCAAGAATAATAATGCTATCCTCTTTCATTCGTAAGGAAGAGGCGGCATCTATCCAGTAACCTGACCAACCAGTCGCACGCAGTTTAGGGTAAATTTGATCGGTATAGTCTCCACCCTGACAGCTAATTATTACCTCTAATTCCTTTAATCCATCAAGATCAAAAGCGTTTAACAGTTTTGAGTGATGTTGACCATATTTTGGTGCCAATTCACCATGTTGAGAAGTAGTAAAAAAAACAGGATTGATATTATTAAAATCACCTTCTTCCACCATTCGTTGCAGCAGTACAGAACCAACCATACCTCGCCAACCAATAAATCCGACATTTTTCATTTTTGTTATATCCAATCTGAATGTTCTTGCTAAGTAAAGTCGTCACCATTTATAAACAATAATCGCAAATTGAAATCATTTATGCCATTTTTTAAAGCTGATTATTTAATAAATAAAAATCTATTTATAATAGATAAATAAAACACCCAGTATTAAGGGTGTTTTATTTAAAATAACGGTCAATAACTTTACTCCAATGATCTATTCCAACGGGATTTAAGATATTTTACTGCCTCTGCCGTTTGCGCAGACTGAAGAAGCCCCTCTCTAAATAGGATCTCACCTTTTATTTCAGGTAATTCATCATTAAGATCGAGTTGTCTTTTTAGCTCCGGGACACCGCCGTCAAGAGACCAATCAGGCTCTGTTTGAGATGGCACTCCAATTTTATATAATGCCACCCCAATATACAATTTAGTGTTAGTCGATCTCACCACATCAGCCCACCATTTTGCGATCACATCATATTTGACAATTTTGCGGGCAAAAGGCCAGTAAATTTGCGGGCCTATATAATCTAGTAAACCTTCTTTTACCCATAATCGGGTATCAGCATAGGCTCTGTAATAAGTAGGCCCACCAGCTTTAGTATCCGAGCCTCGTGGATCATCTGAAATATTTCGCCATACACCGCCTGGACTGACGCCAAATTCAATAGTGGGTTTTAACGAACGGATTGTTGAAAAAACCTCTCGAATCAACAACAAGGTATTATTTCTTCTCCAACTGGCTTTATCTAAAAATCCCTGACCGTATCGTTGAAACGTTGCCTGATCATTGAGTTTGGAGGAAGGAATTTCATAATAGAAATAATCATCAAACTGTATGCCATCAATATCATAGTTTTTAACTAATTCAGCAACAATACTGGTGATCCAATTACGAACTTCTGGTAAGCCTGGATCAAGTACAAAGCGATCGTAGGCAGTTCGTATCCAATCTTTATGTAAAACATAAACGCTCGCAGGCGGCGAATTAAGTGTTTTTTGCAGTGAAGCAATGGTGTCTGGTTGCGTATCCATTGATACCCGGTAGGGATTTAGCCAAGCATGTATTTTTAAATTTCTTTTATGCGCCTCAGCAATAATAAACGCCAACGGATCATAACCTGGGTCTTTACCGACTACACCAGTAAGCACATCAGACCAAGGGAGAATATAAGAATGATAAAGGGCAGTACCATCTGGTTTTACCTGAAAAAAAATGGTGTTAATACCTAGCTTCAGCAAATTATCCAGTTTATCCGTTAACTCTTTTTTCTGTACTTCAATTCTGAGCTTTTCTGAATCAAGGTTAACTGAAGACAGAGAAGGCCAATCAAGCCGAGATACGCTCGTTAACCATACACCACGTACTGGTATATCTTGTTTAATCGTGGCCTTTTGCTCATTAGCTATTTTTTTATTATTACAACCAACAACTAAAAAAAAGCAAAATAACGAAGTAATAAACCACTTTATCCCCTTTAATTGCAATAGAATCCTTGATTCCTTATTTTGTTTACAGTTAGGGCTTGATAAGCTCTGAGTATTGTTTAATTGATGGTATTATATTAATCAATTTATTAAATATTAATATATTTATTTTTCAGGTAATCAATTACCAAAATAACTTAACTGAATAATAAATTTTTAGCTTGCTATTCTTTAATATTATTTAAAAAATACGCTAGAATGGAGTGTATTTTTTAGCATAGAAATATGTAGTAAAAGGTAAAAATAAAAAAGCTATCTTAAACTATCATATACAATAATTTATTGACAATAGCCTAAATATCACTCTTTATACCAAACTCACTCGACGGTCACAGATTTAGCTAAATTTCTTGGTTGATCAACATCCGTGCCTTTAATTAGCGCAACATGATAAGATAATAATTGCAGTGGAATGGTATAAAAAATTGGGGCAATTAGCTTTTCAACATGTGGTAATGGAATAATTTTCATATTTTTACTGTCAATAAAACCCGCGTCTTTATCAGCAAAAACATAAAGTAAGCCGCCACGAGCACGGACTTCTTCAATATTCGATTTTAGCTTTTCGAGTAATTCATTATTTGGCGCAATAATAATTACTGGCATATCGGCATCAATCAGCGCTAATGGGCCATGCTTCAACTCACTCGCTGCATAAGCTTCGGCATGAATATAAGAAATCTCTTTTAGCTTTAATGCACCTTCAACCGCTATCGGAAATTGATCACCTCGGCCAAGAAAAAGAGCATGATTTTTATCAGAAAAATCCTCTGCTAAATCTTCAATCATTTTTTCTTGCGATAACATACTGTCAATACGATTAGGTAAGGCATGTAATGCCTGCACAATGTCTTTCTCAAGAGTAATGTTTTTATCCTCCAAGCGAATCAGATAAGCAACTAATAATAATAAAACCGTCAATTGAGTAGTAAACGCTTTGGTGGATGCTACGCCAATTTCTGCACCAGCTTTTGTCATTAATGCAAAATCTGATTCACGGACTAAAGATGAGCCTAAAACATTACATATTGTCAACGATGCCAGATAACCAAGCTGTTTCGATAATCTTAATGCTGCTAAGGTATCCGCTGTTTCACCCGATTGAGAAAGAGTGATCAATAAGCTATTTTTACGTCTTGCTGGTTTGCGATAACGGAATTCAGAAGCAATTTCTACATCACAGGGTATACCTGCTAAAGATTCAAGCCAGTAACGGGCAACCATTCCAGCATTATATGAAGTCCCACAGGCAACAATTTGAATATGTTCAACCTGAGATAATAAATTTTGGGCTTTTTTATCTAATTCGCTAAAAATAACACTATCATGCTGATCAAAGCGCCCTTCGAGAGTATTTTTTATTGCTAAAGGCTGCTCATAGATCTCTTTTTGCATATAGTGGCGATAAATTCCTTTTTCACCAGCATGATACTGAATATTGGATTCTATTTGTTCTCGTTCAACTTCTGAGCCTTTTTTATCAAAAATACGCACTGTCCGACGAGTCACTTCAGCAATATCACCTTCTTCTAAATAAATAAAGCGACGTGTAACCGGCAAAAGTGCTAATTGATCGGACGCTAGAAAATTTTCACCAATACTTAAACCTATAATTAATGGGCTACCCGAACGCGCAGCCACTAGCAATCCAGGAGTACGGCTATCCATAATAACGGTACCGTAAGCGCCTTTTAATTGGAGGATAACACGCTGTACCACTTCTAGCAAGGTACCACCTTTTTGTAATTCCCAATGTGTTAAATGGGCTATAACTTCGGTGTCAGTTTCTGAAGTAAAAAGATATTTTTGCTTTTTAAGTTGTTCACGTAGTTGTTGATAATTTTCAATAATCCCATTATGAACAACCGCAATATATTCAGATGTATGCGGATGAGCATTTTTTTTGCTTGGCTGACCATGCGTCGCCCAACGAGTATGCGCAATGCCTGTGCCACCAATTACAGCATGTTTTTCCACTTCATCTGCCAGGATCTGAACTTTACCCGTTTCACGTAATAGTGTCAGATTGGTTTTATCATCAACCACAGCTAAACCAGCAGAGTCATAACCCCGGTACTCTAATCGACGAAGCCCTTCAATAAGAATTTCAGCTATATCGCGTTGTGCTACTGCACCAACAATTCCACACATCGGTTTTCATTCCAAAATAGAAAAACATACAGCTTTTATGCTGTCGTAACCTGATTAATATATTCGGTTTTACTGTTCCCAAAGCCTGTAGATATTTGGGTTTATTATTTATAAAATAGATGATTAATCATCACTATTTATTTTGCGACTATTTTTCTTTACTGGACGCTGCCAATTGACAATATGCCGTTGTTTAACACGGCTAATAACAAGTTCATTTTTCTTAACATCATTAGTAAGCGTCGTTCCAGCACCAATAGTTGCCCCTTTAGCAATGGTAACCGGTGCAATTATTTGCGTATCTGAGCCAACAAAAACATTATCACCAATGATTGTTTTAAATTTATTAGCCCCATCATAATTACAAGTTATTGTTCCTGCCCCAATATTAACATCTCCACCAATTTCGGCATTACCTAGATAACTTAAATGCCCTGCTTTAGAACCAGCACCTAAAACGGTGTTTTTAACCTCAACAAAATTACCAATATGAACTTTATCTGCCAGTCTAGTCCCTGGACGTAAACGAGCAAAAGGGCCAATTGTACAGGCGGTAGATAATTCTGAACCTTCTATAACTGAATAAGCACTGATAATTGAATTATCATCTATCGTACAATTTTTTAATATACATCCGGCATGAATATGTACATTATTACCCAGTACAACATCCCCTTCAATAATAACATTAGTATCAATAATTACATTACGCCCGTGCTTTAATATACCACGCAAATCAAAACGAGCAGGGTCAATAATCATAACACCTGCCAATAATAATTTTTCTGCCTGTTCTTGTTGATAAATCCGTTCAAGCGCCGAAAGCTGTAAACAGTTATTAACCCCTTCCATTTCACTCAATTTGGTAGGATGAACTGCATTTATTTTACAGCCTTCTTCATGTGCCAATGAAATAATATCGGTAACATAATATTCATTTTGAGCATTGTTATTATTAATTTTTTTTAGCCATCGCTTTAAATCAGCACCATTAGCAACTAGTATACCGGTATTAATTTCGTTAATTTTAGCTTGATTTTTCGTTGTATCTTTTTGCTCAACAATGCCAATTACTTCACCATTTTGACGAATAATGCGCCCGTAACCTGTCAGCTCATTAACGATTGCAGTTAATAACCCTATTCCTCCGTCAGGCTTAGCGTCTATTAATCGTTCAAGTGTTTCTTTTGTGATCAGTGGAGAATCACCATAAAGCATCAGGATATCTTCATCATCATCAAAATAAGGTGCTGCTTGCTGCATTGCATGTCCTGTTCCTAATTGCTCTGCCTGTAAGATCCAATTAATAGGTTGATTAGCTAAAGCTAATTTAATTAAATCAGCGCCATGACCGTAAACTAAATGAATATTAGATGCCCCAAGTGATAATGATGTGTCGATAACATGCTGCACCATTGGTTTTCCTGCCAGTGGATGTAAAACTTTTGGTAAATCAGAATACATGCGGGTACCTTTACCCGCCGCGAGGATTACAACACTTTTTGCGTTCATAAACATAAAACCTAATAACTCCATCAGTTAGGTAAAAGTAAAACTATTTATTGAACAAATTACTACATATTTCGTTCAAATAAAAAAGCTTACTATCTATGTAAAAGAAAAGGAGCGAAATATAAATAAATTGTCTCACTCCCTTTACTTACCTAATTTTTATAAAAATAGCTGTACAGTTTAAATAAATTCTTAGGATTATATCATTTTTTCATCAGCTCGATGACACGTAATTTAGCAATTGCCTTCGCTAACTCTGCTGATGCTTGAGCATAATCGACATCACCATGTGCTTTACGAATATGCTCTTCCGCTTTATGCTTAGATTCTAATGCCTTAGCATCATCCAAATCCTTTCCACGGATTGCTGTATCAGCCAATACGATAACACCATTTGGTTGAACTTCAAGAATACCACCAGAAAGATAGATTAGTTCTTCTTCACCAAACTGTTTGGTAATACGTATCATGCCAGGCTTAATGGCAGTTAACAGGGGTGTATGTTGAGGATAAATCCCCAGCTCCCCTTCGCTGCCTGTCACCTGGATTTTCTGGACAAGGCCGTCAAACATTTGCTTTTCAGCACTTACCACAACCAGATGGTATGTGATTGCAGCCATATCAACCTCCCATCAGCGACATTATAAATTTTTCGCTTTTTCTACTGCTTCTTCGATAGTACCTACCATATAAAATGCTTGCTGATGCAGGTGATCATAATCACCATTCAAAATACCTTTAAAGCCACGGATAGTATCTTTTAAAGAGACAAATTTTCCCGGTGAACCAGTAAAAACTTCAGCCACAAAGAGTGGCTGAGATAGGAAACGCTGGATTTTACGAGCGCGCGCAACAACCAATTTATCTTCTTCAGAAAGCTCATCTATTCCCAGAATAGCAATGATATCTTTCAATTCTTGATAACGCTCCAAAATAAACTGAACACCACGTGCTACGTCGTAGTGCTCTTGCCCTACAACTAATGGATCGAGCTGACGACTAGTTGAATCCAATGGATCAACAGCAGGATAAATACCTAATGACGCAATTTGACGACTAAGGACGACCGTTGCATCCAAATGAGCAAAAGTAGTTGCTGGAGAAGGATCCGTCAAATCATCGGCAGGAACATATACCGCCTGAACTGACGTTATTGAACCAACTTTAGTTGATGTAATACGCTCTTGCAATACACCCATTTCTTCCCCTAAGGTCGGTTGATAACCCATTGCCGAAGGCATACGACCAAGCAGGGCCGAAATTTCTGTTCCTGCTAATGTATAGCGATAAATGTTATCGATAAATAACAATACATCTCGCCCTTCATCACGAAACTTCTCTGCAATTGTCAATCCTGTTAAAGCAACACGTAGACGGTTTCCTGGCGGTTCATTCATTTGACCATAAACCAGAGAAACTTTATCCAATACATTTGAATCTGTCATTTCATGATAGAAATCATTACCTTCACGAGTCCGCTCGCCGACACCTGCAAAGACCGAATAACCAGAATGCTCAATCGCAATATTACGAATAAGCTCCATCATGTTTACCGTTTTACCAACACCAGCACCACCAAATAATCCTACTTTCCCACCTTTAGCAAAGGGACAAATAAGATCCATAACTTTGATACCAGTTTCGAGCAATTCCGTTGAATTAGATAAATCTTCATAACTAGGGGCGGCACGATGAATAGCCCAACGTTCTTCTTCACCGATCTCACCTTTCATATCGATAGGATCACCTAATACATTTATGATGCGCCCTAATGTCGCTTTACCGACTGGCACTTCAATTGGGTGAGCTAAATTAACAGCGTCTAAACCACGTTTTAAACCATCAGAAGTCCCCATCGCGATGCAGCGAACAACTCCGCCACCTAATTGCTGCTGAACTTCTAAAGTTAGTTTTTCTTTACCATTCATTACCTCAAGCGCGTCGTACACTTTGGGTACCGCATCTTGATGAAATTCGACATCCACTACGGCGCCGATTACCTGGATAATCTTTCCAGTAGCCATTTTGAATCCTCTACGTAATTCGTAAACCTAGCCATTAAACTGCGGCAGCTCCCGAAACTATTTCAGTAAGTTCCTCAGTAATGCTGGCTTGACGAGCCTTATTGTAAACCAACTGCAACTCCTTGATCAGGTTACCACCATTATCAGTAGCTACTTTCATTGCTACCATTCGAGCAGCTTGTTCACTAGCTAAGTTTTCAATGACGCTCTGATAAACCTGTGATTCGATATAACGACGCAACAGGGTATCCAGTAATATCTTGGGATCAAGTTCATACAAATAATCCCAAGATTTCTTTTTCAATGTTTCATCATCACCCGCAGGCAGAGGCAATAATTGAGTAATCGTTGGTACTTGAGTCATGGTATTAACAAATTTGTTAGTTACCACATACAACTTATCTAGACGCCCTTCATCATATGCTTCTAACATAATTTTCACGGGTCCAATAAGATCAGATAGAGAAAGATCATCTCCCATCCCGGTTACCTGAGCAACAGTATTACCACCAACCGAATTAAAGAATGAAACTGCTTTAGAACCAATTAATGCTAGATCAATCTGGACACTTTTATCAGTCCATCTTTTCATTTCTGTTAGTAATTTTTTAAATAAATTAATATTTAATCCACCACATAAACCACGGTCAGTTGAAACAATCAAATAACCAATACGTTTAACATTACGCTCTTTAATATATGGATGTTTATATTCCAAATTACCTAATGCTAAGTGACCGATTACACTACGCATAGTTTCTGCATAAGGACGACTAGCTGCCATAAGCTCTTGTGTTTTACGCATTTTGGATGCAGCAACTGTCTCCATCGCTTTAGTGATCTTTTGTGTATTTTGAACACTACCGATCTTAGAACGTATCTCTTTTGCGCCGGCCATTTCAGCTCCTCCTTATTAACCAAACAGTCTCAATAAAGGCCGAATAGAATTACCAGGATTGAGTTGCTTTAAAAGAATCGAGCAAGGCATTTAACTTAGTTTCGATTTCATCGTTATATTTACCTGTCTGATCAATTTCTTTCAGCAAGATAGAATGCTCACGAGTAGCATAAGCCAGCAATGACGTCTCAAAATCACCAATTTTTGCTAATTCAACATCTTCCAGATAACCACGTTCAGCAGCAAATAAAGATAACGCCTGCTGCGCAACTGACATTGGTGCATACTGTTTCTGTTTCAACAATTCGGTAACTTTCTGTCCATGATTAAGCTGCTTACGTGTCACATCATCTAAATCAGAAGCAAATTGTGAAAATGCAGCTAACTCGCGATACTGCGCCAACGCGGTGCGAATGCCAGCAGATAATTTCTTCATAATCTTAGTCTGAGCCGCACCACCTACACGTGATACTGATATTCCTGGGTTAACTGCCGGGCGAATACCTGCATTAAATAAGTTAGATTCCAAAAAAATTTGTCCATCCGTGATTGAAATTACATTAGTAGGTACAAATGCAGAGATATCACCAGCTTGCGTTTCAATAATCGGTAATGCTGTTAATGAACCCGTTTTACCTTTGATTTTTCTATTAGTAAATTTTTCAACATATTCAGCATTAACACGGGCAGCACGCTCAAGTAAACGAGAATGAAGATAAAAAACATCACCTGGATAGGCTTCACGTCCAGGAGGACGCCGTAACAATAGCGAAATTTGTCGATAAGCAATCGCTTGTTTAGAGAGATCATCATAAATAATTAGCGCATCTTCGCCACGATCTCTAAAATATTCACCCATTGCACAGCCAGTATAAGGCGAAAGATATTGCAATGCAGCAGATTCAGATGCAGTAGCAACAACAACTATCGTATTTTCGAGTGCTCCATGCTCTTCAAGCTTGCGAACCACATGAGCAATAGTTGAGGCTTTTTGCCCAATTGCTACATAAATACATTTTATTTCCGAATCACGCTGATTAATAATGGCATCAACAGCTAATGCGCTTTTACCGGTTTGGCGATCACCGATGATTAACTCACGTTGACCACGCCCAATAGGGATCATAGCATCAACGGATTTGTATCCTGTTTGTACAGGTTGATCAACTGATTGACGATCAATAACGCAAGGGGCGATAACTTCAACGGCAGAGAAACCATCATGCTCAACAGGCCCTTTACCATCAATTGGCTCACCCAAGGTATTAAGAACTCGCCCAAGTAATTCTCTACCTACTGGTACTTCAAGAATACGACCTGTACACTTTACTTTCATACCTTCGGCTAAGTCGGCATATGCTCCCATGACAACGGCACCAACTGAGTCACGCTCTAAATTGAGGGCAATAGAATAACGATTACCAGGTAGTGCTATCATCTCACCTTGCATAACTTCAGCTAAACCGTGAATACGAATGATCCCATCATTAACAGAAACAATTGTACCTTCATTGTAAGCTTCACTCACTACATCAAACTGAGCAATACGTTGCTTGATCAGTTCACTGATTTCCGTGGAATTCAGTTGCATATGCTCCAATCCCCTTAAGACTGCAAAACGTCAGTTAAACGCTCAATACGACCATGCACGCTACCATCAATAACCAGGTCTCCGGCGCGGATAATGACTCCTGCGATAACAGACTTATCAATCTTGCAATTCAGCTTAACTTTACGTGACAGACGTTTTTCCATTGCTGCAGAAATTTTAAATTGCTGTTTTTCATTTAGCTCAGTGGCAGAAATGACCTCAATATCAAGGGTTGACTCCAGAAAAGCGCGTAATTGTATGAATTGCTTCAAAACCTGTGGTAACGTACTTAGACGCCCATTTTCAGCCATAATGCGAATTAGATTTCGAACATGTTCATCGATTTCATCACCACAAATAGTGATAAATGTTTTCGCTAATGTTTTTGGTGCTATTGAACCAGAAAGCAGCTCACCTATTTGTTGAGTACGGGTAGCTTCAGCAATAAAACTGAGCATATTTTGCCATTTATCAACAAGTTGGTTTTCTACAGCAAAATCAAAAGCTGCTTTGGCATAGGGGCGAGCAACCGTAGTAATTTCAGACATGCCCCTTTCCTCCTTTACAGTTCGTTGATCAATTTATTAACGATGTCGCTATTAGCAGCTACATCAACGGAACGTTCAATTATTTTCTCTGCACCTGAAATTGCTAACATAGCAACTTGTTTACGCAACTCTTCACGTGCACGCTTACACTGAGCATCAATTTCGATTTGCGCTTGAGCAATGATCTTGTTACGTTCAGCTTCAGCCTCTACTTTTGCTTCTTCAATCATTTGAACTCGTTGTTTATTAGCTTTTTTAATAATGATTTGTGCTTCTGCTTTTGCTTTTCTCAGTCGTTCGGTTGCATCAGCTTTCGCCAAATCCAAGTTTTTTTTAGCTCGTTCTGCAGCAGATAAACCGTCAGCAATTTCTTTTTGACGTTTTTCAATCGCCGCCATAATTGGAGGCCATACATACTTCATACAAAACAAAACAAACAGGACAAATACAATAGCCTGGCCGAGGATTGTCGCATTAAGATTCATCGCACAATACCTCTTTAAAAATTAACATATTAATGTTCTTTCCCATTTAGCTTGTGTTATCAAGCAACTGCGAACATCAGATATAGCCCTAGACCAACAGCAATCATCGGAATGGCATCAACTAAGCCCATAACAATAAAGAACTGCGTACGTAATAGAGGAATCAAATCTGGCTGACGAGCTGCGCCTTCTAAGAATTTTCCCCCTAGGATGCCAATACCAATTGCAGCACCAATTGCTGCTAATCCCATCATCACAGCGGCAGCCATATACAGCAGATCCATATTTAGGTTTTCCATGACAGTCTCCAGTTTGTTTCAGTTAAATAAAAATTTATTAATAAGTTGAATTTAATGTTCTTCTGACGCTATCGATAAATAAACGATAGTTAGAACCATAAAAATAAAGGCTTGCAACGTAATAATCAGTATATGGAAAATCGCCCAGGGTAAGTTAAGTATCCACTGTGACCACCAAGGTAACAAAACTGCAATAAGAATAAAGATCAATTCACCTGCATACATATTACCGAATAACCGTAAACCTAGAGATACCGGTTTAGACAACAGGCTAACACCTTCTAGAATCAAATTAATGGGAATAAAAATAGGATGATTGAATGGTTGTAAAGTTAATTCTTTCGTAAACCCACTTAATCCTTTTATTTTGATACTGTAGAAAATGATCAAGATAAATACACTAATCGCCATTGACATAGTAATGCTTATATCTGCGGTTGGAACAACACGTAATGCTGGCAATCCCAGGTAATGTTCTCCAATATAGGGAAGTAAATTGATTGGTAACAAATCCATGGTATTCATTAATAACACCCAAACAAAGATCGTCAAAGCTAAAGGTGCAATGACTTTGCTCTTACCATGATACATATCACGAACGGTATTATCGACAAAACCGATGACCATTTCTATTGCAGTTTGTAACTTACCAGGTACGCTGCTGGTTGCATTAACAGAAATTTTTCTAAAGAGCCATAAAAAAATAATTCCAAGGACAACTGAAAAAAAAAGCGAGTCAATATTTAACGTCCAAAACATTGGATCATTGTTATTATGGGGATCAACTAGTTTGAAGGTACGCAGGTCCAACTGAAGATTATTTAGATGGTGTCCTATGCAACTTCCCGCAGTCATCACTTCTCCTGATGCAGACATGATGTCTTTTACCCTTTTGTTGTTTAAAAATCCTCACTACCTAATTACAGCTGGTGTAATAATGTGAATAATCAACATAGCTAAATAGGTCAAACCTAATAGATAGTAAAAATGCTGCTTTAAATATACCTAAAGCAATTACCAATGCAGTTATTGCTATAATAACTTTTACTCCCTCACCAATGGTAAAAAACCATGCAATGTGAATAGGAACATCTTTTTTAACTGCCTTTTGATAACGTATTAACAGGATACATCAAGCACTAGATAACCAACATGCTAATCCACCCGCAAAAGTAGATAAGCCCCTTTCTACAACTATTCATGTAGAAAGCTATACTGATTAGGACCACAAGCACCATTAACTGAAAGAAAAACAGTTTTAAAGCAATTTTACCGTTATAGAGGAAAACAGACATGACTCTTATATTCTCCCAGTATTTTAAACATTAAATTGCTGAGTGCGTATAAAACTAGCTTTGCTCGAGAGTGTCAATAGAAAAAGCTTCCAAATTATACGACCCCTAAAAATGAATTCAATCAATAAGTAGCGAAAACGTGAACAAATATTTAAAATTTTCTACCCAACACGAAAATAAACAAAACAATGTCAATTTAATTACTATTATTTAATTATATTAAATTTTAAAATATGATTTTTTCACATTTTGAAATGGTTATTAACTTACTTAAAAAGAAATAAGTAAAAAAAATTGAAAAATCGAGGAGAAATACTTGTATATAATCTTATATAATTAATTAATTAATATAATATATCAGTAAATTTACTATCCTTTTTGTTATTAACATATAACAATAAAGTTAATATGTTTTCTATCTAAAATTTTAATATAAAAATAATAGTAACATAAAAAATTTTTTATGACTAAAAAATGTCATTTTTTTTGATCAAAAACAATATTAGTTGAATCCTAAAATCACTAAATGTCGCTGTTCATCGAGTTCTGGTACATCCAAAGAAATAATTTTATTTATCTTAAAATTAGAAGAAAAAGTTGATATTTCATTTGCAGAAAGTATACCTTTAAATGCGTAAAACTGTCCTCCATTTTGTTTCGGAAGATGTTGACAGCATGAAAGCATATCCTGTAATGAAGCAAATGCTCGGCTTATTATGCCATTAAATTTTTCTACTGGTTGGTACTGTTCAACTCGTTTTTGAATAGGCTCGATGTTTTTAAGCATCAATTCATGTTGTATTTGTCGCAAAAACCTAACCCGTTTTCCCAAGCTATCTAATAGTGTGAAATGATCATTAGGACGAACAATAGCAAGGGGTATACCAGGTAATCCTGGGCCTGTACCTACATCAATAAATCGTTTACCAGTAAGATATTTGTCAACAATAATACTATCTAGGATATGACGAACAACCATTTGTTCTAGTGATCTAACTGATGTTAAATTATATGTTTTATTCCATTTATTTAATAACTCAATATAGACAATTAGCTGTTGTATTTGTTGATTGGTCAAAATAATATCTGTTTTATCTAATAAAGTTTTAAAATAGGTTATTAAGTTCATTTTAAGCGCTCCGACGTAATAAACCTTGTTTTTTTAACCAGACTAATAATATTGATATTGCGACTGGCGTAATACCTGATATACGCGACGCTTGGCCAATAGAACTAGGTCTATGATCATTAAGCTTTGCAATAACCTCATTAGAAAGACCGGTTATTTGCTTATAATCTAAATTGGTCGGTAAAGCAGTATATTCATTACGGAGCTGTCTCTCTATTTCTTTTTGTTGACGAGTAATATAACCTTCATACTTTACTTGAATTTCAACTTGACTTGTTACTTGAGCATCATCAATTGCAGGTGAAAAATAGTTTAACGAAGTAAGTAATTTATAACTCATTTCTGGGCGCCGAAGTAGATCTTCGCCGTTTGCTTCTTTTGAAAGCGGAACAGTTAATATCTCATTAAGATCACTAACTTTATCTGAATTAGGATGTAACCAAAGGTTACGTAACCTTTGACGTTCTTGTTCAATTAATTCAACTTTATGACAAAATTTTTGCCAACGGCTTTCATCAATTAAACCAAGTTCGTACCCTTTTTCGGTTAAACGAAGATCAGCGTTGTCTTCACGTAGCATAAGGCGATATTCTGCTCGTGAAGTAAACATTCGATAGGGTTCTTTAGTGCCTAAGGTACAAAGATCATCAACTAAAACACCAATGTAGGCTTGATCACGACGAGGGAACCATCCTTCTTGTTTAAAAGCATAACGAGCTGCGTTAAGCCCAGCTAGTAAACCTTGAGCTGCTGCTTCTTCATAACCAGTTGTTCCATTAATCTGACCTGCAAAAAATAGCCCTTTGATAAATTTGCTTTCTAAAGTTAGCTTTAAATCTCGGGGATCAAAGAAATCGTATTCAATCGCATATCCGGGTCGAATAATACGCGAATTTTCTAGACCTTTCATCGAATGTATAATTTGCATTTGTACATCAAAAGGTAAACTAGTAGAAATTCCATTAGGATAAATTTCATTACTGGTTAGCCCTTCTGGTTCAAGGAAGATTTGATGCGCAGAACGATCTGCAAACCGCATAACTTTATCTTCAATAGAAGGACAGTAGCGGGGACCTATTCCTTCAATAATTCCTGCATACATAGGACTACGATCTAAATTATCGCGGATCACTTGGTGAGTTTTTTCATTCGTATAAGTGATGTAGCAAGGTAATTGTTGAGGATGTTGTTCAGCTGATCCGACAAAAGAGAAAACAGGGGTAGGATCATCAGCAAATTGTGGTGCTAATTGAGAAAAATCGATAGTTTTTGCGTCAATTCTAGGGGGTGTACCTGTTTTAAGTCGATCTACTCGTAAAGGTAGTTCTCTTAATCTATGTGATAGGCTAATAGCAGGAGGATCAGCAGCCCTACCACCACTATAATTTTCTAATCCTATGTAAATTTTACCATCAAGAAAAGTACCTACGGTCAGTACGACCGACTTTGCGTGAAATTTTAATCCCATTTTGGTTATCACGCCAATAACTTCATTGTTTTTTATGATCAGGTCTTCAACAGCTTCTTGAAAGATCATTAAGTTATTTTGATTTTCTAGCGCAGTCCTAATCGCTTGCTTATAAAGTACTCGATCAGTTTGCGCTCTGGTTGCTTCTACTGCTGGACCTTTACTTGCATTAAGCGTTCTAAATTGGATCCCAGCATTATCTGTGGCAATAGCAATAATGCCACCTAACGCATCAATTTCTTTAACCAGATGTCCTTTACCTATTCCACCGATAGCTGGATTGCATGACATTTGGCCCAACGTATCAATATTATGGGTTAGAAGTAAAGTTTGACGTCCCATACGAGCAGCAGCCATAGCTGCTTCAGTACCAGCGTGGCCTCCACCAATAATAATGACATCAAATTGTTCTGGGTAAAACATGTATAAACCTTAGTATTAAGCATGACTTGGGAAGTGAATTTTACTCGAATTTTGCTAAGAGGCAAGTTATATGATCCTTGCTTAATATAAAAAAGATCTTTTTATTTAAAGATCTTTTTATTAAATTTTTTATTAGGATCGCGATCTTCTGTGGATAAGTGCAAATACCATAATAAAATCATTATCTTGTTTATGATCTTTAGCTGTGAATGATAAGTGATCCTACTCCGTATAAGCTGGGGTTAACATGCTTAGTTATCCACAATCAGGTTTACCATAAAAGCTTATTCTATGGATAACTACGGGTTATTCCCTGCTTTTTCGCAAAGTTATCCACATTTATTTGGCTTTTATTTATCCAAATCAATAATTTTCTCTTTCCACTTTTCGATCCAAACTTCTACAAGATCTTCCGGCACTTCATGTTCTAAAATATCAATCTCCAATATTTCTCCAACGCGTTTTACATTATGATCCTTTATCAGTTGATCTAATTTATGGATTGCACCACAAAAAGTATCATATTCTTTGCTACTACCTATCCCAATCGAACCATAATTAATCTGGCTAAGATCAGGTTTTTCTTCGCTGATCTCTTTTGCTAGAAGTTGTATATTTTCAGGCAAATCACCCGCTTCATGGGTAGAGCATACAATTAACCAAATACCTTTTGTTAGTAGCTCTTTTAACGATGGGCCGTATGTGACTTCAGTGTCAAAGCCATATTTCTCCAATATTTCAGTGATATGCTCAGCAACATATTCAGCGCTGCCCATAGTTCTACCTGTAATCAATGTTACTTTTGTCATTATGAACCCCATTATTTAAAACAATGCGTATTGTATGCTGTGAATAAGTTGGGATCTAACTGTGGATAATATGGTTATTCTATTTTTATTTTTATGGATTGATAGTACGCATTATTGGATTTTGTAAAGAGATCAAGGTTTCAGTAGATTGGATCTCATCAATTGTCTGTATCTTATTAATAAGTACGTCTTGTAACGCATCAATGGATCGACACATTACCTTGATAAATATACTATATTGTCCAGTTGTATAGTAAACTTCGACCACCTCGTCTAATTCATCAAGTTTTTTCAGTGCAGTATGGTAGTTTTTCGCGCTTTTTAAAATAATGCCAATAAAGCAACAGACATCAAAACCTAGTTGCTTCACATTAATATCTACACGTGTCCCTACAATAATCCCAGCTTGTTTCATTTTTTCGACTCGGACATGTATCGTACCAGGACTTACGGCAAATTTTTTAGCTATTTCAGTGTAGGGGATCCGTGCATTTCTCAGTAATTCATTAAGTATGTTACGATCCAGATTATCAATTTGATAATTTTCAACCATTTTAAAACACCATTTTAAACGATTATTTATTTTTAAAGACTTTATTTTGAATATTATAAATTATAATGACTTTTTTATTAAGTATATTAAATTTATGACTATTTTTATTGCTTAATCTATATAATAAGGAAAATAATGCTACAGATTATGGGGTAAAAAATGGAAAAGTCATTCATCGAAAAACAACAACAAATTAGTTTTGTTAAATCTTATTTTTCGCGTTTATTAGAAAAAGAATTAGCTTTAATTGAAGTTCAAGCACCTATCTTAAGTCGTCTCGGTGATGGGATTCAAGATAATCTGTCAGGCCATGAAAAAGCAGTACAAGTCAAAGTAAAATCGATGCCAGATTCTGTTTTTGAAGTTGTACATTCATTGGCTAAATGGAAACGTAAAACGTTAGGTCGTTTTGATTTTAAACCCGGACAAGGGCTTTATACCCATATGAAAGCATTGCGTCCTGATGAAGATCATCTGACACCTATTCATTCTGTATTTGTAGATCAGTGGGATTGGGAAAAAGTAATGCTTAAGGATGAGCGCTCTCTTGATTATTTAAAACAGACGGTCATTAAAATTTATCAAGCAATAAAAGAAACAGAAAAAGCGGCTAGTACAGAATGTGGTTTAGCACCATTTTTACCTGAGCAAATTCATTTTGTTCATAGTGAAGAATTATTACAACGCTACCCTGATCTTGATGCTAAAGGAAGAGAACGTGAAATAGCTAAAGAATTAGATGCAGTTTTTCTTATTGGTATTGGAGGAAAACTATCGCATGGCCTTGCTCACGATGTACGTGCTCCTGATTATGATGATTGGACAACACCTAACAGTGAGGGTTATGCGGGTTTAAATGGTGATATTATTGTTTGGAACCCTATATTGCAGGATGCATTTGAAATTTCTTCTATGGGCATCCGTGTTGATACAGAAGCGCTTACAAACCAATTAGCAATCACCGGTGATGAAGATAGAATGTCTTTTGAATGGCATCAAGCATTGGTAAAAGATCAAATGCCACAAACAATAGGTGGGGGCATTGGACAATCTCGTTTAGTGATGTTATTACTTCAGAAAAAGCATATTGGCGAAATTCAATGTAGTGTATGGTCGCCGGAAAGCCATGCAGTTATTGAGGATATGTTGTAATTAGTTCCAATAGCGTAATAATCGACTTTTTAGCCCGGTATAAAAGTGCCAGATATAATCGAAAATATTTCGGATACCGGGTTTTCCATATTTAGATAATGTATAGCTAAGCGACTTAATTTTGATTACACCATATTGAATGCGAACAAGATATCTGTGTCGCATCCGAGCCCTTTTTTTTGCATTTAGCTTATGCCCATTTATGTTCAATTAGATTAAGATCTGGCGAATAGGTAGGAAAATATTCCACCATATGCCCCGCATCGATGATGACTTGTTGAATACTCTGTTTCTTGTGAAAAGTTGCATTATCCATCATGATTACACTGTTTTTAGGAAGTACTGGGATAAGGACTTGGGTGACCCATGCATAGAAAACATCGCTGTTAATATTGATATCAAATAATCCGATAGCAAACAGCGTTGTGCCCAATAAAGCGCCGATAACATTTGTTCTTCCTTTAGCTCCCCAGTTCTTGAGACCAACACACCGTTGACCTTTCGGGGAATAGCCGTGAGTCCGCGGGGTATCGTGTGAAAAACCACTTTCATCAATAAAAACAATATGCTTGCCTTCTTTTTCATACTGTTGTTTTTTTGTTGAAACGTTTGTCGAGTGTTTTCGTCGGCTTTCGGATGACGTAGAGTTTTTTTATAGGTCAATCCCATTTTTTTAAGAGCTTGCCAAATGGCCTTCTGACAAACGCCAAAACGCTCTGCACGCTCTTTTTGGTAAGCATCTGGATATTGTTCAACATCTTTTATCAACTCGGATTTATCGATTTTTCGCTGACGCGTAGTCGATGCTTTTGGCTCTATTTGATTAATCCAACGCGATACAGATGCAGAGCCAATCCGAAATTGCTTCGCTGTTTCTCGGATACTCAACCCTTCTTCTTCTATCGTAAATATCACTTTACCTCTAAAATCAATTGAATAGCTCATATAAATAATGTCATCAAAATTAAGTCACTTAGCTATAACAGCGTGAAAACGATGCTGTTGCGTTTGATGAACTTTTATTTTTTTTACTAAATTATCAGGTAACCGTTGATCCATAAAACCTGAAATCACAACCACATCTGAATCTTTCCATTGCTATTTTTGCATTTTTCTAAACATTTATTTAAACAGGCAGGCAAATCGGTTCCCCCACTAAATGTTTGATTAAGAAATTGCATTAATTTCTCTATAGCTGGGTGACTTTAAAATGATTACAAGTAATTACTCTATATCACTAAATTTATATTGGAGAAAAACATATATTTTGTAATCAAAATTAAGACGCTTAGTTATAATCCATCATTGCTTAATAAATCATAATCAATAACTTACATTGAAAATAGAATAATGTGACACTGACGGTTGTGTCACTCATGGCTATTTTCATTAAAGCGAGGCAGAAAGCTTTAGCACAATTTTCATTAAATTTTCCCATTGAACCTGAAGTGTCTATACATACAATAAATGGCCCTTTTGGTTGTTGTTTATCGTGATGTTTGACCGTTGGACGTAATATTTTTCGTTCCTGCCAATTATCGCCTTGTAACCTGTAGGTAAGTAAATGTTTTTTAACTAATTTTTAGAAAATTCAAATTCGAGTTCTTCTAATCCCAGCAATGCTAATTCACACCAGGTAGAAGACGTAAAATATCATTACCTTGGTTTATCCCTCTAATTTGCTCAGGTAGTTTGGTCAGGGATTTTTTCCAAGAAGATTATTGATTCTAATATTTTCTGCTGTTTTTGTTGAGATTTCAACGAATTACTTCTACCTAAAAGTTCTGCTAATTTTTCTAATTCAGGTTGTTGTTGTAAAAAATGGCTATACTGAATTAATAATTGAATATTATTGCAGGATTGGGTTAAAGCTCCTTTACTCATATCCCATAATTTACCAGAAGACTGATTATTTTGATTAAACATTTCTGTTAAATTTCCAATTAATTTCAATCGTTTCTCTAATTCAGCCAATAACTGTTCTTTTTCCTGCTCTAATAATAATTTATTAAACGTTGTCACTTCAAAAATAAGATTAAGGCGCCAGCGTTGAATAAATAGAGATTGTCCAGCGGGATCATGAGATATTTTTCTCAGTAAATAATGCGCTTCTTGCACAAGAGAAGAATCTATTTCTGTTAATTTATCAATAGTTATCGGAAGATTGCTAAAAAATTTTGTAGTAACAAGAGCTAAATTTTTCTGATAAAGTGAAAATTCTTCGGTTA
>NZ_CACTIE010000074.1 GCF_902713415.1 Arsenophonus endosymbiont of Bemisia tabaci Q2 | reverse complement strand
GTTTCTCGGATACTCAACCCTTCTTCTTCCATCGTAAATATCACTTTACTTCTAAAATCAATTGAATAGCTCATATAAATAATGTCATCAAAATTAAGTTGCTTAACTATAGCTGCAATCTTTCCAATACAGGAAAAGCGTAAACCCAATTGTCTAAATAACTATCATCATGACGTGATCATGACACTCTTTCGGGGAAAAGGTTTTCCAGCCGCTATTAGCGAGCCATGTCATCTGTTGTGTGAAAGTTTTTGGTGATAAAGTAACTAATGCGGGAGACGGGCTAACATGATGATATAGCTAAGCGTCTTAATTTTGATTACAAAATATATGTTTTTCTCCAATATAAATCTAATGATATAGAGTAATTACTTGTAATCATTTTAAAGTCGCGCAGCTATACATAAGAATAGGAATAGTTGTTGCATTCATTATATTAATAAAATCATTGATTAATACGTAGTTAAGTATTTTGACTCAATTGTTAGCATAATGGCAAGTATTTAAATATTACATAAATGTTAATGTTATATCATTAATCGATCAAATAATTATAAAAAAAAGAGAATATTAGTAATTTTTGTAGTTATAAGACAAATAGAGTTAGCTGTCAGCATTAGTTGATAAATCAGCTATCACTACAGAGTTTTTATTTAATTTGGATGACTTTAATTATTTGTTCGCTCCTGAGAAGCTTTATTATGAGAATTAGTATCAGATACTTTGCCAATTTGTAACAGACGGAATAAGCATGACTCGATTGAAAATTTTTGGGTTACCTGAAGTTGTCCTCGTTGTGCCATTTCTTGATATTTTTTAGGTTGTTGTAGAAAATCATCAATAGCTGCTACCCAATTGTTGATATCAGATGATGGTAGTAATAGTCCATTGCTTTTATGCTGGATAATATCAGGTAGCCCACCCACATTACTAGCAAAGACGGGCACAGCAAAGAAAAGTGATTCAACCGCTACCATACCAAACGCTTCCTTAGTAGAAGGAATTACCGTTAAAGATGCATATGAATATATGGAAGAAGAAGGAAAAACAATACCGGCTAGCAGTGTTTCAGGCTCTAAATCATAGTCGATAATTTTTTTCTGTAATTTAGCCTTACAAGCGCCATCACCAATAATTAAATAACGAAATGAACGGCCTTGACGCTTTAATTGGGCGAGTGCTGCTAAAATAATATCATGTCCTTTTTCTTCTCTTAGCATACCGACTTGAATTATTATTCGCGCTGTTCCATCTTTTATCCAAGTTAAAAGACTATCAGCGACAGGTGTATCATTTTCGGCAACCATTTTAGAAAAATTAAATCCAGGATGAACAACCTTCACCTTTTGTGGCATACAACCAGATTGCAATAATGTTTTTCGCATTGGTTCGCTGGGTACAATGACGTAATCGAATAAGTGATTCATACTGAAGGCTTTTATTTTAGCCGACAGATAGGTTTTTTGTCGCAGTACATATGGTCGTTGTTTCTTAGCTAATGTTTTTACTGCGATGGCAAGGTTATTCGCATCATGGCCACTGTGACAAACAACTAAAATTGTTTGCTGCTGGCGTAGTAGTCTCCGTAGACGTATGATTGACGTAGGATGAGCACTATTAGTAAATGAAACATGATAGATAGGAATGTTGTTTTTTTTTGCTTCATGTGCAATTTGGCTGTCAATATGGCAAGCTAAAGTTACGTTAAAGCCTCGATGTATTAGGCCTTTCATTTGTAGTAAACTTTGAGCTTCTTGGCCACCAAAGTTCATCGAAGATTCGGTATAGATAATGGATGTATTCATGATATACCCTGATAATTAGCCCGTTTGTAAATTGACTTGCTATTCAATTAACAAAATAAATAAATAACGTAATATTCTAATTTTTATGTTATTTTGCCAAAAAATTTAGCGTTAGCAATTAGTCATCTGTAATAAAACAGTTCTGCACATAATATTATTACTTTATTAAATTAAGGCGCTAAAGCATAATCTGTTAACTATGCTTAGTTTAACTAATTGTACTGTTTTTATAGTAATTTTCCCTCTTATTTTTTGTAATATAGATTTTATAGGATCATTTTCTACATTTTGTGATTATTTGTTTATGATTATAAAAATAATAGAGATAAAGATTGTAATGAGATGATGTTAACACTATTTTACATAATTAATGCTCATTTTGCTAAATTTAGACAAGTATGATAGCCATCATGCAATTCATTGATAATAAAT
>NZ_CACTIE010000073.1 GCF_902713415.1 Arsenophonus endosymbiont of Bemisia tabaci Q2 | reverse complement strand
ATAGTATGGTATTTTATATTTTATACATAATTTAATTAAATAAGCTCAATGGATTAATTTTAAATAACATTTTATTACATTAATGTTAAATAATCGTTCATGTTGTGCCATAGCTTTATTTTTACTCGACAAAAGGTAAAATAGAAATTTATGTGTAGCTTTATCAGTTTTGTATTAGATACTTTATTTATATTTTTTAGTTAGAGGTTAAATAATGAGTATTTTCATGAAAAATTTTATATTATTGTTACTAAATGTAGTTTTATATTTCTATTCAGCTTTTATTTTGGCCAAATCACCAAAATTACTTACTTCACCAGCACCTAATGTATTTTTTGATAGATACATATGTGCTGATAGAATTAAAGGAGTATCGGCCAGTTTAACAGAAAAATATTTAGGCAAAATAAAAGCTAAGCGCTTACTGTCTCAAGGTTCATTTGATAAAACCGCCTTTACATTTGATAATGGAGTTTTTGTGACATAAAGAATAAAAAATGCTACGTTGATAGATATTTTAATGAGAAAGAAGTAAGAAGAAAAGTGTGCCAGCAGTACACAAAAAGTCATTTAGTAACTAAATATCAGTAAGAATAGCAAATGGGGTTGTATTTGCTTTTTTATAAATTTAAATATGGCGTTAAAAACGATATTGTAAAGTTA
>NZ_CACTIE010000072.1 GCF_902713415.1 Arsenophonus endosymbiont of Bemisia tabaci Q2 | reverse complement strand
ATTTATTATCAATGAATTGCATGATGGCTATCATACTTGTCTAAATTTAGCAAAATGAGCATTAATTATGTAAAATAGTGTTAACATCATCTCATTACAATCTTTATCTCTATTATTTTTATAATCATAAACAAATAATCACAAAATGTAGAAAATGATCCTATAAAATCTATATTACAAAAAATAAGAGGGAAAATTACTATAAAAACAGTACAATTAGTTAAACTAAGCATAGTTAACAGATTATGCTTTAGCGCCTTAATTTAATAAAGTAATAATATTATGTGCAGAACTGTTTTATTACAGATGACTAATTGCTAACGCTAAATTTTTTGGCAAAATAACATAAAAATTAGAATATTACGTTATTTATTTATTTTGTTAATTGAATAGCAAGTCAATTTACAAACGGGCTAATTATCAGGGTATATCATGAATACATCCATTATCTATACCGAATCTTCGATGAACTTTGGTGGCCAAGAAGCTCAAAGTTTACTACAAATGAAAGGCCTAATACATCGAGGCTTTAACGTAACTTTAGCTTGCCATATTGACAGCCAAATTGCACATGAAGCAAAAAAAAACAACATTCCTATCTATCATGTTTCATTTACTAATAGTGCTCATCCTACGTCAATCATACGTCTACGGAGACTACTACGCCAGCAGCAAACAATTTTAGTTGTTTGTCACAGTGGCCATGATGCGAATAACCTTGCCATCGCAGTAAAAACATTAGCTAAGAAACAACGACCATATGTACTGCGACAAAAAACCTATCTGTCGGCTAAAATAAAAGCCTTCAGTATGAATCACTTATTCGATTACGTCATTGTACCCAGCGAACCAATGCGAAAAACATTATTGCAATCTGGTTGTATGCCACAAAAGGTGAAGGTTGTTCATCCTGGATTTAATTTTTCTAAAATGGTTGCCGAAAATGATACACCTGTCGCTGATAGTCTTTTAACTTGGATAAAAGATGGAACAGCGCGAATAATAATTCAAGTCGGTATGCTAAGAGAAGAAAAAGGACATGATATTATTTTAGCAGCACTCGCCCAATTAAAGCGTCAAGGCCGTTCATTTCGTTATTTAATTATTGGTGATGGCGCTTGTAAGGCTAAATTACAGAAAAAAATTATCGACTATGATTTAGAGCCTGAAACACTGCTAGCCGGTATTGTTTTTCCTTCTTCTTCCATATATTCATATGCATCTTTAACGGTAATTCCTTCTACTAAGGAAGCGTTTGGTATGGTAGCGGTTGAATCACTTTTCTTTGCTGTGCCCGTCTTTGCTAGTAATGTGGGTGGGCTACCTGATATTATCCAGCATAAAAGCAATGGACTATTACTACCATCATCTGATATCAACAATTGGGTAGCAGCTATTGATGATTTTCTACAACAACCTAAAAAATATCAAGAAATGGCACAACGAGGACAACTTCAGGTAACCCAAAAATTTTCAATCGAGTCATGCTTATTCCGTCTGTTACAAATTGGCAAAGTATCTGATACTAATTCTCATAATAAAGCTTCTCAGGAGCGAACAAATAATTAAAGTCATCCAAATTAAATAAAAACTCTGTAGTGATAGCTGATTTATCAACTAATGCTGACAGCTAACTCTATTTGTCTTATAACTACAAAAATTACTAATATTCTCTTTTTTTTATAATTATTTGATCGATTAATGATATAACATTAACATTTATGTAATATTTAAATACTTGCCATTATGCTAACAATTGAGTCAAAATACTTAACTACGTATTAATCAATGATTTTATTAATATAATGAATGCAACAACTATTCCTATTCTTATGTATAGCTGCGCGACTTTAAAATGATTACAAGTAATTACTCTATATCATTAGATTTATATTGGAGAAAAACATATATTTTGTAATCAAAATTAAGACGCTTAGCTATATCATCATGTTAGCCCGTCTCCCGCATTAGTTACTTTATCACCAAAAACTTTCACACAACAGATGACATGGCTCGCTAATAGCGGCTGGAAAACCTTTTCCCCGAAAGAGTGTCATGATCACGTCATGATGATAGTTATTTAGACAATTGGGTTTACGCTTTTCCTGTATTGGAAAGATTGCAGCTATAGTTAAGCAACTTAATTTTGATGACATTATTTATATGAGCTATTCAATTGATTTTAGAAGTAAAGTGATATTTACGATGGAAGAAGAAGGGTTGAGTATCCGAGAAACAGCGAAGCAATTTCGGATTGGCTCTGCATCTGTATCGCGTTGGATTAATCAAATAGAGCCAAAAGCATCGACTACGCGTCAGCGAAAAATCGATAAATCCGAGTTGATAAAAGATGTTGAACAATATCCAGATGCTTACCAAAAAGAGCGTGCAGAGCGTTTTGGCGTTTGTCAGAAGGCCATTTGGCAAGCTCTTAAAAAAATGGGATTGACCTATAAAAAAACTCTACGTCATCCGAAAGCCGACGAAAACACTCGACAAACGTTTCAACAAAAAAACAACAGTATGAAAAAGAAGGCAAGCATATTGTTTTTATTGATGAAAGTGGTTTTTCACACGATACCCCGCGGACTCACGGCTATTCCCCGAAAGGTCAACGGTGTGTTGGTCTCAAGAACTGGGGAGCTAAAGGAAGAACAAATGTTATCGGCGCTTTATTGGGCACAACGCTGTTTGCTATCGGATTATTTGATATCAATATTAACAGCGATGTTTTCTATGCATGGGTCACCCAAGTCCTTATCCCAGTACTTCCTAAAAACAGTGTAATCATGATGGATAATGCAACTTTTCACAAGAAACAGAGTATTCAACAAGTCATCATCGATGCGGGGCATATGGTGGAATATTTGCCTACCTATTCGCCAGATCTTAATCCAATTGAACATAAATGGGCACAAGCTAAATGCAAAAAAAGAGCGCTCGGATGCGACACAGATATTTTGTTCGCACTCAATATGGTGTAATCAAAATTAAGTCGCTTAGCTATATTTG
>NZ_CACTIE010000071.1 GCF_902713415.1 Arsenophonus endosymbiont of Bemisia tabaci Q2 | reverse complement strand
ATAATATAGCTAAGCGACTTAATTTTGATGACATTATTTATATGAGCTATTCAATTGATTTTAGACGTAAAGTGATATTTACGATGGAAGAAGAAGGGTTGAGTATCCGAGAAACAGCGAAGCAATTTCGGATTGGCTCTGCATCTGTATCGCGTTGGATTAATCAAATAGAGCCAAAAGCATCGACTACGCGTCAGCGAAAAATCGATAAATCCGAGTTGATAAAAGATGTTGAACAATATCCAGATGCTTACCAAAAAGAGCGTGCAGAGCGTTTTGGCGTTTGTCAGAAGGCCATTTGGCAAGCTCTTAAAAAAATGGGATTGACCTATAAAAAACTCTACGTCATCCGAAAGCCGACGAAAACACTCGACAAACGTTTCAACAAAAAAACAACAGTATGAAAAAGAAGGCAAGCATATTGTTTTTATTGATGAAAGTGGTTTTTCACACGATACCCCGCGGACTCACGGCTATTCCCCGAAAGGTCAACGGTGTGTTGGTCTCAAGAACTGGGGAGCTAAAGGAAGAACAAATGTTATCGGCGCTTTATTGGGCACAACGCTGTTTGCTATCGGATTATTTGATATCAATATTAACAGCGATGTTTTCTATGCATGGGTCACCCAAGTCCTTATCCCAGTACTTCCTAAAAACAGTGTAATCATGATGGTTCATGCAACTTTTCACAAGAAACAGAGTATTCAACAAGTCATCATCGATGCGGGGCCATATGGTGGAATATTTGCCTACCTATTCGCCAGATCTTAATCCAATTGAACATAAATGGGCACAAGCTAAATGTAAAAAAAGAGCGCTCGGATGCGACACAGATATTTTGTTCGCACTCAATATGGTGTAATCAAAATTAAGTCGCTTAGCTATAATTGGGAATAAAATCGCTATTGAGAAATGTTTTTATTTGATAATTCGGATGTAGCAATCGTTTGCGTAATTTTTTATTTTTAGGCTATCTCAGTGAGCTAAAAGAGTTTACACTGTGTGATATTCATTTAGTTGAATAAAGATTTAAAATGTGGCTGAGTCAGGAGAAGTAAATGCTAAAGCGCGAAATGAATATTGCAGATTATGATCAAGAACTATGGCAGGCAATGGAAAATGAAGTTAAGCGTCAGGAAGAGCATATTGAATTAATCGCTTCAGAAAATTATACCAGTCCAAGAGTTATGCAGGCTCAAGGTTCTCAACTTACCAATAAATACGCCGAAGGATATCCTGGTAAACGTTATTATGGTGGTTGTGAACATGTTGATATTGTTGAAAAACTCGCTATAGATCGAGCAAAAACTCTATTTGATGCGGATTTTGCTAATGTTCAGCCACACTCAGGTTCACAAGCTAATACCGCTGTTTATATGGCTTTATTGCAACCTGGTGATACGGTATTAGGCATGAATTTGGCACATGGTGGACATTTAACCCATGGCTCACCCGTTAATTTTTCTGGTAAGCTTTATAATATCGTTCCTTACGGTATCGATGAAGAGGGTAAAATTGATTACGAGGATATAGCCACTCAGGCAAAAAAGCATAAACCTAAAATGATCATTGGCGGTTTTTCTGCTTATTCAGGCCTGGTTGACTGGGCTAAAATGCGTCAAATTGCAGATAGTATTGGTGCTTACTTATTTGTTGATATGGCACATGTCGCTGGCTTGATCGCTGCTGGCGTTTATCCTAACCCTGTTCCTCATGCACATGTCGTGACGACCACTACCCATAAGACTTTGGCTGGCCCTCGTGGTGGTTTGATCTTGGCTAAAGGTGGTGATGAGGCGTTTTACAAAAAACTAAATTTTGCCGTATTCCCTGGTGCTCAGGGTGGCCCATTAATGCATGTTATTGCTGGTAAAGCGCTTGCATTAAAAGAAGCGATGGAGCCTGAATTTAAAACTTATCAACAGCAAGTGGCTAAAAATGCGAAAACGATGGTGGAAGTTTTCATCAAACTTGGTTACAAGGTTGTTTCTGGTGGAACTGAAAACCATTTATTTTTAATAGATTTAGTGTATAAAGGGATCACAGGTAAAAAGGCAGACGCTGCGCTGGGTCGCGCTAATATTACCGTCAATAAAAATAGTGTACCGAATGATCCTCAGAGCCCATTTATTACTTCAGGTATTCGTATTGGTTCACCCGCCATTACTCGTCGTGGTTTTAAAGAAAAAGAATCGGCGGAATTGGCTAATTGGATATGTGATATTTTGGATAAGATTGATGATGAAAGCGTGATCCAAAATGTAAAACAAAAAGTATTGTTGATTTGCCAACAGTTTCCTGTTTATGCATAAATAAGTTAAAATTTAGTCATTCGTTTCGGCCCGTTTTAGTTGTTAACTGAAACGGGCTTTTTACATCGATAATCAAATGGGAATAAATAATGATTATTCCATCAACACGTTGGCTTGCTTTAGATTATTTTACTTATTTTTTTGCTTATGGCATTTTTTTGCCTTTTATCGTGATTTGGCTAAATGGTGAAGGACTTGAGGCTCATATAATATAATTGGTAGCTTGCTAGCCGCCGGCCTTACCGCTCTTTTTATTGGTCCCTTAATGATCGCACCGATAGTGAAACGAGCCTATCACCTAATTACGACTTTGCCTCTATTTGCTGGTTTAACGCTGCTCTTTGCTGTTCGATTTACCGTAAGTTCACATTGGTTATGGTTATTATTTATCATATTGGCTTTCAATCTCTTCTTTTTACCGATGATATAGCTAAGCGTCTTAATTTTGATTACAAAATATATGTTTTTCTCCAATATAAATTTACTGATATAGAGTAATTACTTGTAATCATTTTAAAGTCGCCCAGCTATACCTGTAACCGATGCGCTAGCCGCGACTTGGCAAAAAAAGTTAACATTTGATTATGGAAAATTACGGGTTTGGGGTTCGATTGCATTTATTATTAGCGCTTCTTGGATCGGTTATTTAGCGAATAGCGGGAGACATAAAATAATTATTTACGCATTACTTGTCAGTATAATCATTATGCTGTTGACGATGTTATTACAACCTACAGTTATGCCTAAAGCCACTTATCGCCAAATAGCTAATACAACTCTATATCATTGAAGCAATTATTAGCCAATAGCTCAGTCTGGTGTTTTTTTACTGTGCATTACTTTATTACAAGCATTACAAACTTCTCATGCTGCCTATTATGGTTTTTCTTCAATTTATTGGCAAAAAGTGGGTTATTCCGATGGTATTATTGGCCTGTTATGGTCTTTAAGTATTGTTGCTGAAGTGATTGTGTTTACCTTTAGCCATGTCCTTTTCCGTCATTGGCAGGTAAGTGGATTATTATTGTTATCAGTTAGTTGCGGGGTTGTTCGTTGGAGATTAATGGCCTATTTTACCACTTTACCAATACTGATAGTTAGCCAACTTTTACATAGTGGTACTTTTACTGTTTGTCATCTAGCGGCAATGGGTTTTATTAGTGCACGTAACCAAGGTGAAATTATTCCGCTGCAAGCATTTTATTCGGCATTTGGACTAGGAGGTGGTTTAGCGCTAGTGACAATTGTGGTAGGTTTTGTTTATGAATATTTACCTTTTCACCATAACTGGGTGTTTTGGTTAATGGTATAGCTAAGCGACTTAATTTTGATGACATTATTTATATGAGCTATTCAATTGATTTTAGACGTAAAGTGATATTTACGATGGAAGAAGAAGGGTTGCGTATCCGAGAAACAGCGAAGCAATTTCGGATTTTCTCTGCATCTGTATCGCGTTGGATTAATCAAATAGAGCCAAAAGGATCGACTACGCATCAGCGAAAAATCGATAAATCCGAGTTGATAAAAGATGTTTAAAAATATCCAGATGCTTACCAAAAAGAGCGTGCAGAGCGTTTTGGCGTTTGTCAGAAGGCCATTTGGCAAGATCTTAAAAAAATCGGATTGACCTATAAAAAACTCTAGGTCATCCGAAAGCCGACGAAAACACTCGACAAACGTTTCAATAAAAAACAACAGTATGAAAAGAAGGCAAGCATATTGTTTTTATTGATAAAAGTGGTTTTTCACACGATACTCAGCGGACTCACGGCTATTCCCCGAAAGGTCAACGGTGTGTTGGTCTCAAGAACTGGGGAGGTAAAGGAAGAAAAAATGTTATCGGCGCTTTATTGGGCACAACGCTGTTTGCTATCGGATTATTTGATATCAATATTATAGCTAAGCGTCTTAATTTTGATTACAAAATATATGTTTTTCTCCAATATAAATTTACTGATATAGAGTAATTACTTGTAATCATTTTAAAGTCGCCAAGCTATACCTGTAACCGATGCGCTAGCCGCGACTTGGCAAAAAAAGTTAACATTTGATTATGGAAAATTACGGGTTTGGGGTTCGATTGCATTTATTATTAGCGCTTCTTGGATCGGTTATTTAGCGAATAGCCGGAGACATAAAATAATTATTTACGCATTACTTGTCAGTATAATCATTATGCTGTTGACGATGTTATTACAACCTACAGTTATGCCTAAAGCCACTTATCGCCAAATAGCTAATACAACTATATCATTGAAGCAATTATTAGCCGATAGCTCAGTCTGGCGTTTTTTTACTGTGCATTACTTTATTACAAGCTTCTCATGCTGCCTATTATGGTTTTTCTTCAATTTATTGGCAACAAGTGGGTTATTCCAATGGTATTATTGGCCTGTTATGGTCTTTAAGTATTGTTGCTAAAGTGATTGTGTTTACCTTTAGCCATGTCCTTTTCCGTCATTGGCACATAAGTGGATTATTATTGTTATCAGTTAGTTGCGCGGTTGTTCGTTGGGGATTAATGACCTATTTTACCACTTTACCAATACTGATAGTTAGCCAACTTTTAGATAGTGGTACTTTTACTGTTTGTCATCTAGCGGCAATGCGTTTTATTAGTGCACGTAACTAAGGTGAAATTATTCCGCTGCAAGCATTTTATTCGGCATTTGGACTACGCGGTGGTTTAGCGCTAGTGACAATTGTGGTAGGTTTTGTTTATAAACATTTACCTTTTCACCATAACTGGATGTTTTGTGGTTAATGGTATTGATTGCCATTCCAGCACTATTTATTCGCCCGAATAAAAAAATAACATCATTAAATTCGATGGAATAGCCAAACAATTAAGTTAAAGTTGTTCATTTAATTTGAATAAAAGATAAATATTAACCAACTATGCAGATAAAAATTTTTATATTAAAATTAAATAAGCTGGCCAATCATAAAAATACCCCTTAATGCCTGAAAAAGAATAGGGGTTTTATATCCAATTAAGCAATAAAGCACCGACAACAAGAGTAAATATTGAAAATATTTAGCGGCTTTATTTAACTAATTAAAGCCATGGTGAATTTTTACCATTTTCAGCCTTCACCAATTAGTAAATAACAAAGTTACGCCATCAAGACATTATTAACTCAATATAACTTTAGCTATTGCTTTTTAAGCCCATTGTTTAGCATTTCAATGGATCGCTTAACTCGGTCTGCATTTCTAGCACCATTTTTTCACTATCCGTCGACTGCCAGCTAGCAGATTGCCAGAGGTGAGATAATTATGTCCGCCAACGAAGTCGGTTAGAATTCCACCGGCTTCACGCACCAATAGTTCTCCAGCCATAAAATCCCACGGTTTTAAGCCAATCTCAAAAAAGCCATCGACACGATCAGCAGCAACATAAGCTAAGTCGAAAGCCGCTGAACCTGTGCGGCGAAAATCGGCGCATTTTTTAAATAGTTTAGCGACAATATTAATATATGCAGCTGAATGTTGTTTCGCTTTGAAAGGAAAACCCGTGGCAATAATTTCCCCTTCTAATTCATTATTATTTTTAATACGAAGGCGGTAACCGTTTAATTGTGCACCCTGCCCACGTACCGCAGTAAATAGCTCATTAAGCATAGGATTATAAATAGCGGCAATTTCTGTACAGCCGTTAATACGTACTGCGATGGAGACGGAAAAATGGGGTAAGTGTTTAGTGAAATTGGTTTTGCCATCCAAAGGATCAATAACCCACTGAATATCATTTTTTACCAAGTATCTGACCACTCTCTTCGGTAATAATGGTATGAGTAGGATAAGATTTTTGAATGACTTCAATAATAATTTGTTCTGCTTTTTTATCAAAATTGGTCACAAAATCATTTTGGCCTTTTGCCATTATTTCGATAGAGTCAGGTTTTTCATAGCTTTTAGCAATAAAGTTACCTGCTTGGGCAGCTGCCTGTATAGCAATAGTTAGCATTGGATGCATGGGTTATTTCCACTGGAATATTAAAGAACAAGGTTTAAGCAAGTTCGGCAATATAACAGAGATTCGTCAACATGACTATGATTGTGGTAGAATAGCCTGATTATTAACACCAAATAAAGACAATCATGCTAAAAAATATTCGCATTATTTTGGTTGAAACCTCGCATACCGGAAATATGGGATCAACTGCCCGTGCGATGAAAACGATGGGAGTAACTAATTTGTACTTAGTTAATCCACTCGTATTGCCGGATGCACAGGCTGTTGCATTATCAGCTGGCGCCAGTGATGTTATTTGGTCAAGCGACTATCGTGAAAACATTAGATCAAGCTTTGCTTGGATGCAGCTTGGTAAAATTGGAACGAGTGTGCGCGATCTTACGTTATCATGGTCACAGGTAACGCCTCGCGAATGCGGCGAAAAAACTGTCCGCCAAGCAATAAATTCTCCGGTGGCTATCATTTTTGGCCGCGAACGAGTTGGTTTAAGAAATGAAAAACTACAGAGATGCCAATATTATCTTCATATTCCAACCAACCCTGAATATGGTTCACTCAATTTAGCAATGTCTGTTCAATTGATCAGTTATGAAATTCGTATGGCATACCTAGCAATAAATGAAAAAAATCCTTGGTAGATAATGAATATATAGCTAAGCGACTTAATTTTGATGACATTATTTATATGACCTATTC
>NZ_CACTIE010000070.1 GCF_902713415.1 Arsenophonus endosymbiont of Bemisia tabaci Q2 | reverse complement strand
ATGCACTATGGCGTGATTTAAGTGACCGTATTATGGGTTTTCTTAGTAATATTAGCTTAGAAGAATTGGTCAATAATCAAGAAGTACAAGAAGTTGCTGATCGTCAAGATAACGATAAACGCCATGTGAGAGCCACTCATCAATCTGAACCCATTATTAATATACGAGCATAAATTGCACGGTTCGACAAAATAGAATAATTGCAAAGTGATAAAATTTTGAGATGTTTTTCGTCTTATGGAGCTAGTGAGTTAATGAAACTACCAATTTATTTAGACTACTCGGCGACTACACCGGTTGATTCTCGTGTTGCTGAAAAAATGATTCAGTGTATCACAATGGATGGCAATTTTGGTAATCCATCATCGCGCTCTCATGGTTTTCGCTGGCGGGCTGAAGAAGCTGTTGATATTGCGCGAAATCAGATTGCTGAATTAGTGAATGCGGATCCGCGTGAGCTTGTTTTTACTTCAGGAGCGACTGAATCAAATAACCTGGCAGTGAAAGGGGTTGCCAATTTCTATCAGAAAAAAGGTAAACATATAATTACCAGTAAAACCGAGCATAAAGCGGTTTTGGATACTTGCCGTCAACTTGAGCGTGAAGGTTTTGAAGAGTAACTTACCTTTCACCACAAAATAGTGGTCTTATTGATTTACATGAACTTGAAGCGGCTATGCGTGATGATACAATTTTGGTTTCTATCATGCATGTCAATAATGAGATTGGAATCATTCAAGATATTGCCTCTATTGGCGAACTTTGTCGCAATCGAGGAATTTTTTTTCATGTTGATGCTACCCAAGCGGTCGGTAAATTACCGATTGATTTGAGTAAACTAAAAGTTGATTTAATGTCTTTTTCAGCACATAAACTGTATGGACCAATGGGAATAGGTGCACTTTATGTGCGTCGTAAACCCCGTATTCGACTTGAACCCCAACAACATGGCGGTGGTCATGAACGAGGCATGCGCTCAGGAACATTACCTGTCCACCAAATTGTAGGAATGGGCGAAGCTTATCGGATTGCTAAAGTAGAAATGGCGGTAGAATCTGATAGATTAAATGCCTTACGCCAACGTTTATGGAACGGCATTAAGAATATTGAAGAAGTTTATCTTAATGGCTCCCTGATAAATGGCGCACCTCATATTCTGAATGTCAGTTTTAACTATGTAGAAGGTGAATCATTGATGATGGCACTCAAAAATTTGGCTGTCTCATCAGGTTCCTCGTGTACATCGGCAAGCCTCGAACCTTCATATGTACTAAGGGCATTGGGAATGAATGATGAGTTAGCTCATAGCTCAATTCGTTTCTCCTTTGGTCGATTCACCACAGAAGAAGAAATCGATTATGCCATCCAGCTAATCCATAATGCGATAGGTCGGCTGCGTGATCTTTCTCCGCTATGGGAGATGTTTAAGCAGGGTGTCGACCTTAATAGCATTGAATGGGCTCATCATTAATAGACGGATTAAGGAGTTTACAATATGGCATATAGTGAGAAAGTAATTGATCATTATGAAAATCCACGTAACGTAGGTTCGTTTGATAATGATGATCCAATGGTGGGCAGTGGGATAGTAAAGGCGCCTGCATGCGGTGATGTCATGAAGCTTCAGATCAAAGTTAATGACGCAGGCATCATCGAAGATGCGCGTTTTAAAACTTATGGTTGTGGTTCGGCCATTGCCTCTAGTTCATTGGTAACGGAATGGATGAAAGGTAAGTCATTGGATGAAGCGGAGACTATCAAAAATACGGCTATTGCAGAGGAATTAGAGCTGCCTCCGGTTAAAATTCACTGTTCTATTTTGGCAGAAGATGCGATTAAAGCCGCTATTGCAGACTATAAAAATAAACGGCAAAGCAAATAATTAATATAAAAATCCCTTTTAGGCATGACGCTATTTTATTTTTGTTTATAGTATCCGCCTGCACTGGTTTTGATTGAGAGGTGTTGTATAGCTGGGCTACTTTAAAATGATTACAAGTAATTACTCTATATCAGTAAATTTATATTGGAGAAAAACATATATTTTGTAATCAAAATTAAGACGCTTAGCTATATGTCAATGTTTCTAACAGAAAATGCTGCAGAGCGTATTCTGACTTTCTTACATAACCTAGGAAAAGGTAAAGGATTACGTTTAAGCGTTAGGATTTCTGGCTGCTCAGGCATGGCTTATGTGCTTGAATTTGTTGATATCATCAATGAAGAGGATACAGTATTTGAAGACAAAGGCGTAAAAGTTATCGTTGATGGTAAAAGCATTTTTTATCTCAATGGGACAGAATTGGATTTTGTTAAAGAAGGTTTTAAGTTTAACAATGCTAACAGCAAAAATGAGTGTGGCTGCGGTGAAAGCTTTATAGCTAAGCGACTTAATTTTGATGACATTATTTGTATGAGCTATACAATTGATTTTAGACGTAAAGTGATATTTACGATGGAAGAAGAAGGTTTGAGTATCCGAGAAACAGCGAAGCAATTTCGGATTGGCTCTGCATCTGTATAGCGTTGGATTAATCAAATACAGCCAAAAGCATCGACTACGCGTCAGCGAAAAATCGATAAATCCGAGTTGATAAAAGATGTTGAACAATATCCAGATGCTTACCAAAAAGAGCGTGCAGAGCGTTTTGGCGTTTGTCAGAAGGCCATTTGGCAAGCTTTTAAAAAATGGGATTGCCCTATACAAAAAACTCTACGTCATCCGAAAGCCGACGAAAACACTCGACAAACGTTTCAACAAAAAAAACAACAGTATGAAAAGAAGGCAAGCATATTGTTTTTATTGATGAAAGTCGTTTTTCACACGATACCCCGCGGACTCACGGCTATTCCCGCAAAGGTCAACGGTGTGTTGGTCTCAAGAACTGGAGAGCTAAAGGAAGAACAAATGTTATCGGCGCTTTATTGGGCACAACGCTGTTTGCTATCGGATTATTTGATATCAATATTAACACCGATGTTTTCTATTTATGGGTCACTCAAGTCCTTATCCCAGTACTTCCTAAAAACAGTGTAATCATGATGGATAATACAACTGTTTACAAGAAACAGAGTATTCAACAAGTCATCATCGATGCGGGGCATATGGTGGAATATTTGCCTACCTATTCGCCAGATCTTAATCCAATTGAACATAAATGGGCACAAGCTAAATGCAAAAAAAGAGCGCTCAGATGCGACACAGATATTTTGTTCGCACTCAATATGATATAATCAAGATTAAGTCGCTTAGCTATACCAATTGACAGCAAGTAAAATGGCTTACCGCTGATCCAGACAGCCATAGGGCAAGTTGATCCTATTCAAGTTTCTTCTGAGATATTAAAGTCGTTGGTGCAGCAGGCAGAAGAAACATTGAATGGTAGCTTAGAAGGTGTAGTGATCACTGTGCCTGCTTATTTTGATGATGCGCAACGTCAAGGAACTAAAGATGCGGCGCGGTTGGCCGGATTACAGGTATTACGTTTATTGAATGAACCCACTGCGGCTGCTATTTTCTATGGTTTAGATTCACAACAAGAGGGTATCATTGCTGTTTATGATTTGGGTGGTGGTACTTTTGATATTTCCATTCTTAGGTTACAGCGTGGCGTATTTGAAGTCTTGGCAACAGGCGGAGACACGGCATTAGGAGGTGATGATTTTGATCATCTTCTGGTAGATTGGATATATCAACAAGCGGGTATTACTGATCGCCAAAATTATCGCCTACAGCGACAAATTTTAAATATAGCCAGCCAGGCTAAAATAGCATTAATGAATTGTAGCCATACTGAGATTGAAATCAATGGTTGGCGAGGGGTTTTGTCAAGGGAGCAGCTAAACACATTAATTTGGCCATTGATCAAGCGCACTTTATTAACCTGTCGTCGCACATTGAAAGATGCAACGCTTAATATCGATGATGTTTTGCAGGTCGTCATGGTGGGTGGTTCGACGCGTGTACCGTTGGTGGGTTTCTATGGTTGAAGAATTTTTGGCCTTACACCATTAACTTCAATTGATCCAGATAAAGTTGTTGCTATTGGGGCGGCTATTCAGCCAGATATTTTAGTTGGTAATAAACCTGATAGTGAAATATTGCTACTGGATGTTACTCCTTTTTCGCTTGGCTTAGAAACCATGGGGGGCCTGGTTGAAAAAGTGATCCCACGCAATACGACACTGCCTATCGCTAAGGCACAGGAATTTACTACCTTCAAAGATGGGCAAAAAGCCATGACATTTCATATTGTCGAAGGAGAACGTGAAATGGTTAATGATTGTCGTTCTTTAGCGCGTTTTACCCTACTTGGAATACCGCCACTAGCTGCCGGCGGAGCGCATATTCGGTTCGTTTTTCAAATAGATGCAGATGGATTATTGAGTGTCAGCGCAGTAGAAAAGTCAACCGGTGTTCGTTCTTCGATTCAAGTTAAACCTTCATATGGTTTAACCGATGAAGAAATTGCCAATATGATGACTGATTGAATCACTAATGCTCAAGATGATATGGTAGAGCGTCGTCTTGCTGAGCAGAAAGTTGAAGCTGCTCGGGTAATAGAAAGTTTAATGGCCGCATTAAAACAAGATACGCATTTATTAAATAAAGAAGAAAAAGTAGCAATTGATAATACTGTAAATAAATTAGTTAACTGCACACAGGAAAGCTCCTCCCCTGTTGCGATTGAAAATACAATTAAACAACTGGATAAGCAAACACAGGATTTTGCTGCCAGACGTATCAATATCTCTATTCGTCAGGCATTATCAGGTCATTCTGTGGACGAGATATAATGATATAATAATGCCGAAAATAATTTTTTACCGCATAAAGAGTTATGCCCTGAAGGGGCGGTTTTGGAAGTCGAGAAAGGTGAATCAATTCTTAATGCTGCTTTACGTAGTGGTATTGATATTGAACATGCTTGTGAAAAATCTTGTTTTTTTACCACATGCCACTGTATTGTTCGTGAAGGTTTTGATTCACTGGAAGAAAGTTCTGAGCTAGAGGATGACATGCTAGATAAAGCATGGGGGTTAGAGCCTCAAAGCCGCTTAAGTTGTCAGGCTATTGTGACTAACGAAGATCTGGTAATAGAAATTCCTAGATATACGATCAATCATGCCAGAGAGCATTGATCCTTTTATTTAATTGCAGGAGGGAATGGTGAGTTTAAAGTGGACTCATAACCGTGCAATTGCAGAGGCACTCTATAATAAATATCCTAATATTGATGCGCAAACGGTTCGTTTTACCAATATGCATCAATGGATTTTCCAATTAGACGATTTTAATGACAATCTACAAGCTTCAAATGAAAAGATCCTAGAAGCCATTTTATTAATATGGCTTGATGAATATCAATAATGACTGATTAAAGCAATCAATTACATATAAAGCTGGGAATTGCCAGCTTTTTTATTGCTATCACTCATCGTGCAATGTATTAACTCATGATAACATCTATGATTAATATCTTATATTTATCAATTATTCCATAAACACAATATGAGAAACTAAGGTGGGAAGAGGGAATGGAAAAGCAGATCATGCAAGTCTCGCTATCTTATCAAGCAGCGGCGCCTTGTTGGGGAAAGAATGCATTAATCAGTTCTAGTGAACAAGGGATAGTCATTCATCTGAAGCCACAAGCAAAACTGTGTGCTATCCAGAGTGCTGGTCGTAGATTGGACAGTCAAGGCATTCATCATGTGCTGTTAGCAGGTAATGACTGGGACTTGGAAAAAAGTTGGGCATTTTGGCAAGGTTTCAAAGCACCTAAGGGAGCGCGTTCGATTGCATGGCCAAATTTATCTGAAAATGAAAAAAAAGAGCTACAGTATCGCATCCGAATTATTGATTGGGTACGCGATATTATTAACGCACCGGCTGAAGAATTATCGCCTGAACAGCTGGCTCAGCGTAGCGCTGATTTATTATGTGAAACAGTAAAAGATAATATTAACTACCGTATCATTGAGGGTGAAGAGTTAGCAAAACAGAAATATAGTGGAATTTATACTGTAGGCCGTGGCTCAAGCCGTCCACCCGGATTACTAGTGCTGGATTATAATCCGACTGGCAATTTAAAAGCACCGGCATTTGCTTGTTTAGTAGGAAAGGGAATTACGTTTGATTCTGGTGGTTATAGCATAAAGCCATCTTCATCAATGAATTCAATGAAAGCTGATATGGGTGGGGCAGCTATGCTAACTGGAGGGTTAGCCTTAGCAATAAGCCGAGGTTTAAAACAGCGAGTAAAACTTTTCCTCTGCATTGCAGATAATATGGTTAGTGGTAATGCCTTTAAATTAGGTGATATTATTCGCTACCGTAACGGCAAATCTGTTGAAATTATGAATACCGATGCGGAAGGAAGACTGGTTTTAGCAGATGGATTGATCGATGCTTGCAAAGAAAAACCAGCATTAATTATTGATGCTGCTACGTTAACTGGCGCTGCCAAAATCGCGGTAGGTAACGATTATCAATCGGTATTGAGTTTTGATGACAAATTGGTGGCTGAATTGATGTCAGCAGCAGAAATGGAGAATGAACTCTTTTGGCGATTACCTTTAGCTGAATTTCATCGCCGCCAATTACCTTCTGGATTTGCTGAACTCAATAATATTGCATCACCTTCGCATACTGCGGGCGCGAGCACCGCTGCTGCTTTCTTATCTCATTTTGTTGAAAATTATCATAAAGGGTGGTTACATATTGATTGTTCGGCGGCTTATTGTAAATCTGCTGTGAATTTATGGGCGGAAGGTGCGACTGGCATTGGCGTCAGGACGATTGCTAGTCTATTGCTAAAAAAAGGAAAATAGCGGTTATTTGGTATGATTATTTACCTAGAAATATTATTTCCAGGGGCCACGGGTAAATAATTAGTTAGCAAAAGAGTATTAGTTAGGAAAAAAGCTAAATGGCAGCTGATAAAATTAATCAAGCCGCACTGATGACTACCATTATTACAGTGCCAGGCGGTAGTGTGATTAAATTGCGCATACCTGAAACTATGCCGCAACAATTAATCAATGTGCTATGTCAATTTTTCCAACAACATAAAATCATACGCCGTGCTTTTTTACTGCAAGCGGAGGATGATACTGTAGTAGAAGCGTCGGTTATGCTTATTGCTTTAGAAATTAATATTGGCTATAAAAAAGAAAGGAAACTATTAATTCTGCAGTTAGGAAGCATGGCGCTTGATTATCTGGAAGCTAATCAGTCAGTTGATTTTTATTTTTTGAAACCGAATAGTACAGGTATCGATCATTTTATTGTGGGCCATACGCAGCCATTTTATCAACGTAAAATAGGGGGCTGGTTGCGCAGCACCATTGCTGTTAAAAATTGTTAAATTATCTCACCCATTATTCCCTTATTTATACCCCGCTTTTTTTATATATTTAAATTTGTTTATGCCTAAATCCTAAAGCAAATTAAGTCGCTTATCTATATTGTTTGTGATCATGTCTGGTGTTTTAAGTTTTATAAAAATGTGATTTAAGCTAAAGAAATAAAAAATTGTATAAAAAATTAACAAAATTTATCGTTAAGTGGGCAATTCAATTGCCAATATTTATAATAACTAGCTATTTTGCCTTAATAAAATGATGATAAATCTTTTTCTTGGCGGGCAGAATGGATGCAAGGCAAAAATATCCTTATGAAAAATAACAGCTAAGAGGATTTCTAATGACAATACAACGCACGTTTTCCATTATTAAGCCAAATGCAGTTAAGAAAAATGCTATTGGTGCAATTTATAGCCGGTTTGAGCAAGCTGGATTTGAAATTATTGCTGCTAAAATGGTGCATTTAAGCGAAGAACAGGCAGCTGGATTTTATGCTGAGCATAAAGGTAAGCCTTTTTTTGCTGGATTAGTCGAGTTTATGACCTCAGGCCCCATAATGTTGCAAATTTTAGCTAGTGACGATGCTATACAGCGCTATCGTGATTTGATGGGCGAAACGGATCCCGCTAAGGCATTGTCTAGGACATTACGTGCTGATTATGCTGATAGTTTTACCGAAAATGCAGTCCATGGTTCTGATTCTGTCGCGTCAGCAGAACGAGAAATTACTTTTTTCTTTACTGAAGACGAAATTTGTCCGCGTTAACAAATAGAAATAGTATATTTTTAGCAAAATATTAATAAAGTTTGTAAAATAGCATGCCTTGTTAAGTGATTTATTGACAAGGCTATGGCATATAAAGCTATTAAAATAAGATTTAATGCTAATAAATATAGTTAATTATTAAAAATCTACAGTTTTCGCCGAAAAGTGTAATAACGAGGCAATAAAAATGTTTCAATCTAAAACAACAGCGCAGTGTGTGCCCTCTTTTTCTCCTGTTACCAAATCAACAAAAATTAATTTGTTGGATATGGATCGTAAACAAATGCGGCAATTTTTTAGTGACATGGGTGAAAAATCATTTCGAGCCGATCAGGTAATGAAATGGATTTATCACCACTGTTATGATGATTTTGATTTGATGACTGATATCAATAAGGTGTTGCGGACTAAATTAAAAGCAGTTGCAGAAATTCGGGCGCCTGAAATTGCGCAAGAGCAGCGCTCTGCTGATGGCACTATCAAATGGGCAATCACGGTAGGTGAGCAACAAGTCGAAACAGTCTATATTCCTGAAGATGATCGAGCGACACTTTGTGTATCTTCTCAAGTTGGCTGTGCCCTTGAATGTAAGTTTTGTTCAACCGCTCAACAAGGTTTCAATCGTAACTTACGCGTTGCAGAAATCATAGGCCAGGTGTGGCGCGCTGCTAAAGTCATCGGCTCTTTAAAATCTAGTGGCCGGCGGCCAATTACCAATGTGGTGATGATGGGAATGGGAGAGCCCCTATTAAATCTAAACAATGTTATTCCAGCAATGGAAATTATGATGGATAATTTTGGCTTTGGATTGTCAAAACGACGGGTGACTTTATCGACGTCTGGTGTTGTACCTGCGCTTGATAAATTGGGTGATATGATCAATGTTGCTTTGGCAATTTCCTTGCATGCTCCGACTGATGAAATTCGTGACCAGATTGTACCTATTAATAAAAAATACAATATTGAAACCTTCCTGGCTAGTGTTCGGCGTTATCTCACTAAATCTAATGCAAATCAGGGACGTGTTACCGTTGAGTATGTGATGCTAAATGGTGTGAATGATAGTATTGAACATGCTCATCAGCTCGCTGAATGTCTTAAGCATACCCCTAGCAAAATTAATTTAATTCCTTGGAACCCATTTCCTGGTGCGCCATACAGCGGCAGTTCTAATAGTCGTATTGATCGTTTTGCAAAAGTATTGATGAAATATGGTTATACTACTATTGTGCGTAAAACACGTGGTGATGATATTGATGCAGCCTGTGGTCAATTAGCGGGTGATGTTATTGATCGCACAAAACGAACATTGAAAAACAGCTTGTTGGTGAACGAATTATAGTAAAAGCAGTCTCAACATTAATTATATTAATTATATTAATTATGTAAATAAAGGGAATTAGATATCATAATTCCTTTTATTACCAGCTATATAAAAAAACGAGAGTGATATGATAAGAATATCTATCATTAATATTCTATTGTTAGTGGTTTATTAATAGGATGTACTAGTATTAATAAAGACGTTGATATTGCGATTGTGACACGGACACAGCTAGCCATTGCTTATTTAGCAGCAGGAAATTATCCAGCAGCATCTTATCATTTTAAGAAGATAAAGCTGGCAGAGCCAAAAAATGGGATAGCAAATTTAGGCATGGCGGTCATTATGCGTCAGCAAAAGCAACCAGATTTAGCATTAAAATATTTTAAAGTGGCAATTCGTTCATCAGCAATCAATAATACAAGTATTCGATATTATTATTTAGACTTCTTATGCTCTAAAAACATATCTGAGGAGATAATTAAATTGAGGAAAGAGAAAGAACGTAGTGGGCTGAATTGTCAAAATATTTCAAAAGTAAAATAAGAAATATTATCGGTATGAAGGTTTTTTATTAACTTATAGATAAAGTTTTTTAAAAGCCTTCATGATGATGATGTTAAAACTCAAAAAAGACCAATATTTCCGCAAATGAATAGCAAACCTAAAACAGAAAAAACAGAAATGACCGTTGGCCAACGTTTATTACAGGAACGGGAAACGCTTGGTCTTTCCCGAGAAATCGTTGCCGATCGACTTTGCTTAAAAGTGTGCACAGTACGTGAGATAGAAGAAGACAGCAATTCCCATAATGTTGATCCTACTTTCTTGCGTGGTTACATTCGTTCTTATGCAAAATTAGTGAAAATTCCAGAAAAAGAAATTCTTGAATTATTGGATAAACATACACCAGCAAAAGCAGCTATAGTTTCTCCTATGCAGAGTTATTCTCTAGGAAAAACCCGTAAAAAACGCGAAGGCTGGTTAATGAAATTTACCTGGCTAATTATAATTATTTGTATTGCTATGGTAGGTATTTGGTGGTGGCAGGGTTATAAAGTACAAAAACAAGAAATTGCCACGATGGCTGAACAGAATCGCTCGAATACTGCTCAAATGCCGGCAGATCCAGCTTCTTCTACTCTTGCTGAAGTAGCAGGGATTGAAGAAAATAATTTAAATACATCATCGATAGCTAATAATGTCGTATCACCGGCGCCTAAAACGCCATTAACTTCTGAAACACAAAAAAATAGTGATATAAATGCTAATATCGTCGAGTCAGTAAATCCAGCAGAAGTAAAAACAGTACCATTACCAGGTAGTATGAATAATAGTAATCCAGAACGAGATAGAACAGCAGAGGCTTCTGCCGATACTGATCCTGCTAATATAGAATCTAGTGATGGAGTTTTGATGAACTTTAAAGGGGAGTGCTGGTTAGAAGTTCGAGATGCTAAAGGTAAGATTTTATTTAGTGGTATTAAAAATGCAGGCCAGAAACTTGAATTAAATGGTGAACTTCCTTATCAATTTAATATTGGTAGACCCGCCAATGTTAATCTGTTATTCAAAGGTAATTCCGTTGATCTAAATCGCTTTATTAAAGCTAATCGTCCAGCCAAGTTTAAATTGCCTGGATTGTAAATGAATATTGTAATAAATGAATATTGTAATACAACATCTATAAATAATGATAAATTGTGAACAAATAAGAAGCCATCGTCAATTCGATGGCTTCAATTATAGAAATAGCGCAACTTATTAAACATGGATGTTGAAGGAGAGTAATATGCATAATCAATCACCGATAAAAAGGCGTAAATCAACGCGCATTTATGTAGGAAATGTTCCCGTTGGTGATGGTGCTCCCATCACAGTACAATCTATGACAAATACGCGGACAACGGATGTTGAAGCGACAGTTAAACAGATTAAATCTTTAGAACGAGTGGGCGTTGATATTGTCCGTGTTTCTGTGCCTACAATGGATGCAGCAGAAGCGTTTAAACTTATTAAGCAACAAGTTGATGTTCCTGTGATTGCTGATATCCATTTTGATTATCGTATTGCACTAAAAGTAGCTGAATATGGTGTGGATTGTTTACGTATCAATCCAGGCAATATTGGTAATAAAGAACGTATTCGTCAGGCTGTTGAGTGTGCACGTGATAAAAATATTCCTATTCGGATCGGCGTTAATGGTGGTTCATTAGAAAAAGACATTCAAAAAAAATATGGGGAACCCACGCCAGCAGCGTTAGTTGAATCGGCTATGCGCCATGTGGATATATTAGATAGATTGAATTTTGATCAGTTTAAAATTAGCGTTAAAGCTTCAGATGTTTTTTTGGCTGTAGGCGCATACCGTTTACTAGCTGATAAAATTAATCAACCTTTACATTTAGGTATTACCGAAGCGGGTGGAGCGCGAGCAGGTTCGGTGAAATCTGCTATCGGATTGGGAATGTTATTGTCTGAGGGGATTGGTGATACATTACGGATTTCATTAGCTGCTGATCCGGTTGAAGAAGTTAAAGTTGGTTTTGATATTTTGAAATCTCTGCGTATTCGCTCGCGCGGTATTAATTTTATTGCTTGTCCAACCTGCTCACGTCAAGAGTTTGATGTCATTGGTACCGTTAATGCATTAGAAGAACGGTTAGAAGATATTATTACTCCGATGGAAGTTTCAATTATTGGTTGTGTTGTTAATGGTCCTGGTGAAGCCGAGGTTTCTACCCTTGGCGTCACAGGGGCAAGAGCAAAGAGCGGATTTTATGAAGACGGCGTTCGTCAAAAAGAACGTTTAGACAATGTTGATATGATCGATCAGTTGGAAGCTAAAATTCGGGCAAAGGCCGTTATGTTGGATGAAAATCGGCGGATTGATATTGAATAATCAGATAAATAATTTAATCATATTGGCTCATAAAGTAATGAGCCGATTTTGTTTATGGATTGCACCCTGTTAATATTCACTTTTATAATCCATATTATGGTAGATTTTTAAATAGAGAAATAACGTGGCTAAAAAAATTCAATCTATTCGCGGTATGAATGACTGTCTTCCTGCAGATATTCAATTCTGGCAAAAAATTGAAAGCAAACTAAAACAAATCCTTGCTAGTTATGCTTTTAGTGAGATTCGAACTCCCATCGTAGAGCAAACCTCATTATTTTTTCGCGCAATAGGTGAGGTGACTGATATGGTTGAGAAAGAGATGTATACCTTTGATGACCGGGATGGTGAGAGCTTAACACTGCGTCCAGAGAATACAGCTGGTTGTCTACGCGCTGGGATCGAACATGGTTTATTGTATAATCAGCAACAACGTCTGTGGTATTTAGGTCCGATGTTTCGTTATGAGCGGCCACAGAAAGGGCGTTATCGCCAATTCCATCAGTTAGGTGCAGAAGTTTTTGGTTTAGCCGGACCCGATGTTGACGCCGAACTTATCATGATGACAGCACGTTGGTGGCGCGAGTTGGGGATCGCTAACCATGTTTCACTGGAATTAAACTCGATTGGTTCATTAGCTGCGCGCGCAAAATATCGTCAGGCATTAGTCACTTTTTTGCAACAGTATGAAGATAAATTGGATGAAGATTGCCGACGTCGACTGTTGACTAATCCGTTACGCATCCTTGATTCAAAAAATTCTGACGTGCAAAAACTGCTTAATGATGCGCCATTACTTACTGATTATCTTGACGATGACTCGAAACAACATTTTACTGGACTTTGTAAATTACTTGATGCAGCAGGCGTTCAATATCGAATTAATCAACGTTTAGTTCGTGGTTTAGATTATTATAATCGTACTGTATTTGAGTGGGTTACTGATACATTAGGTGCGCAGGGTACGGTATGCGCCGGCGGCCGCTATGATGCTCTGGTCGAGCAGCTCGGCGGGCGGGCGACCACCGCGGTAGGTTTTGCGATGGGAATGGAGCGCATGGTGTTATTGGTGCAAAAGCTTAATCCAGGTTTTGTTGCTGACTGTACCTTAGTTGATGTTTATTTGGTTGCTTGTGTTGAGGCAAGTCAACAGGCAATATTAATCCTGGCGGAAAAAATTCGCGATAAATTGCCAGCTTTGAAATTAATGACCCATCATGGTGGAGGTGACTTTAAAAAACAGTTAGCTCGCGCAGATAAACATCAGGCGAAAATTGCCCTAATTTTAGGTGAAGATGAATGTCAATCGGATGAAGTCACAATAAAAGATTTGCGTACCGGCGAACAGGAAAAATTTTCTCAGCAGAATGTTGCTGTACGTTTGGTTGAACTTTTAGGTTAAAGGAGACTCTGTGGAAGTCTATACCACTGAAAACGAGCAGGTAGATGCTATTAAACGCTTTTTTGTTAACAATGGCAAAGCCTTAGTAATTGGGTTAGCTGTCGGAGTTGGCGCGATTATTGGTTGGAATTATTGGCAATCACATCAGGCAAATCGTTTGCAAGAAAGTGCTCAAGCCTTTGAACAAATTTCATCTCAATTGCAGACAGGCTCAAAAAAAGCACTGGCTGCTGGCGAACAATTTGCTAATAAAACAAACAATATTTATGGTGTATTGACCAATATTGAACTTGCCAAAATTGCGGTGGAAAAGAGTGATATTGCTGGTGCAGAAAAAGCATTACTAAAGGCATTAGCAGTAGCAAAATTAGATGATCTTAAAGATTTGATTAATGTCAGATTGGCACGCGTACAGTTAACTTTGAACAAGACAGATCAAGCACTGATTAGTTTGACTCAAGTACAGGATAAAGGATGGAGTACGATTGTTGAAGATATTCATGGCGATATATTATTGAAAAAAGGTGATGTTGCTGGCGCTCGTGCAGCTTATTCTAAAGGAATTGAATCAAGTGGAGCTGAAATGATGAAGACAATATTAAAAATAAAAATTAATAGCTTGCCAAACTAAGAGGAATATTAACATGCAATTGGCTAGAACGCTCTTGGTTGGTTTGTTGGCAATGATTTTATTAATAGGATGCTCAACGGAAAAAGATTCTATCGTAATCTCTCCTTTACCTGAGGTTGACAATCAATTTACCCCTTCTATCATCTGGCATCGCTCGATAGGGGATGGTAGTGGAAAATATTATTCTCAACTTTCACCGGCTTACGATGATTCTGTTGTTTATGCAGCCGATCGTAAAGGAACGGTGAAAGCAATGGATGTTGATTCAAGTGAGATACTATGGTCAATTGATTTATCAGAACATGTTGGTTTTTTCACGTCTAATTTGCCGGCCTTACTTTCCAGCGGATTAAGGGTTTCAGGAGATAAGCTTTATATAGGGACAGAAACTGGCAAAGTTATCGCATTGAATAAAGCCGATGGAGAAATGGCATGGGAAACAAATGTTGCCGGAGAAGCACTTTCGCAGCCAGTAGTGAGTGACGGTTTGGTATTGATCCATACCAGTAACGGTGTGTTAAAAGCGTTAGATGCACAGACTGGACAAATTAAATGGAGTATTAATTTAGACACCTCGACATTATCAGTAAGAGGAAAGTCAGCGCCAGCTACTGCTTATGGCGTCGCGATTGTTGGTAGTGATGGTGGTCGTATTAGTGCCATAATGCTTGCTCAAGGGCAGATTGCCTGGCAACAATATATTTCTCAGATCCGTGGCGCAACGGAAATTGATCGTTTGCACGATGTTAATATGACGCCGGTTATTGATACTAATTCAGGCGCTATCTTTGCTATTGCGTATAATGGTGATTTAGTTGCAATGGATATGCGCTCTAGGCACATTATCTGGAAGCGTGATCTAAGCACGGTGAATGATATTATTGTTGCCAATAATATTATCTACTTAGTTGATCAAAATGATCGTGTGCTGGCCATTCGTAAAAATGATGGTGTCACTTTATGGACACAAGATGCTTTATTACATCGCAATTTGACCGAACCGGCTATTTATGATGGTTATTTAGTAGTTGGCGATGGTGAAGGTTATCTTCATTGGTTAGATACCCAAGATGGTCAATTTGTGGCACAAAATAAAGTTGATAGTTCCGGCTTACGCAGCCGTCCGATTATTGCCAGTGATAAATTACTTATTCAGGCAAAAGATGGAACTGTATATCTGATTGAACGTTAATTGCCTGACATTTTCTTATTTTCCAGATAGAATTAAATGCTGCTGATTTCCAGAGCCGTTTTATTTTTTAGTATTCTGAAGATTGGAATCAGAATACCGATTTTAATTTTTATGAGGCATCTTAAAAATGATAGCTGTCATTGCGCTAGTAGGGCGTCCAAATGTAGGAAAATCTACCTTATTTAACCGATTAACTCGAACTAGGGATGCGCTGGTTGCTGATTTTCCTGGTTTAACCCGTGACCGAAAATACGGCACAGCACAGTTTGCAGGACAGGAATTCATTATTATTGATACCGGTGGTATCGATGGTTCAGAAGAGGGGATAGAAACCCATGTGGCTTCTCAAGCCTTACTAGCGATTGAAGAAGCTGATATTGTTTTTTTTATCGTTGATGCTCGTTCAGGATTGATGCCGGCAGATTATGAGATTGCGAAACATTTGCGTAGTCGCAAAAAAGATAGCTACCTGGTAGCAAATAAAACTGATGGTTTGGATATCGATACAGTTTTAGGTGATTTTTATGCACTTGGGATCAAGGATATTTATCCCATTGCCGCATCTCATGGACGTGGTGTTACTCAACTGATTGAAAAAGTGGCTTCTCCCTATTCGCCGCAAAAATCAGCCAATGATATTGAATTGTCGCCAGAGGCGGCTAATGCAGCTTATTGGCTTGCTCAGGAAAAGAAAGAGGCGCTTGATAATAATAGTGAAGAAGAAGCCTTTGATCCGCGTTCACTACCGATTAAGTTAGCGATTGTTGGTCGACCAAATGTTGGTAAATCAACCTTAACTAACCGTATTTTGGGTGAAGATCGAGTAGTTGTTTATGATATGGCAGGTACAACGCGGGATAGCATTTATATTCCGATGGAACGGGATGGATGTGAATATATACTGATTGATACAGCGGGTGTGCGTAAGCGCGGAAAAATAACTGAAACGGTCGAAAAATTTTCGGTGATCAAAACGTTGCAATCAATTGAAGATGCTAATGTTGTTTTACTGGTTATTGATGCCAGAGAGGGTATTTCTGATCAAGACTTATCATTATTAGGTTTTATTTTGAATGCAGGGCGTTCTCTGGTGATTCTAGTCAATAAATGGGATGGCATGTCGCAAGAGGATCGTCAATCGGTTAAAGATATGCTGGATATGCGATTAGGTTTTATTGATTTCGCTAAAGTGCATTTTATTTCAGCGTTGCATGGTAGTGGTGTTGGTAATTTATTTGAGTCTACCCATGAAGCTTATGAATCGGGAACACGGCGAGTAAGTACAGCCTTATTAACACGTATTATGAAGATGGCAGAAGAAGAACATCAGCCACCCCTGATACGAGGTCGCAGAGTAAAAATGAAATATGCTCATGCCGGCGGTTATAGTCCACTGATTGTGGTCATCCATGGCAATCAAGTTGCTGAATTACCCCATTCTTACAAACGTTATTTAATGAACTATTTTCGTCGCACATTACAGGTTATGGGGACGCCGATTCGTATTCAATTTAAAGAAGGCGCTAATCCTTATGCTGGTAAAAAAAATAAATTGACACTAACGCAGCTACGTAAGCGTAAACGTCTAATTGCCCATCTTAAAAAACATTAATAATAAATTGCACACTTAAAAAATAAGTGTGCTGCTAATATTTATACCCACTCTTTTCGATTAAAAAATGATTATAAAGTTTTTCTTCATCTGAATTGGACTCAGGATGATAGTTATATTCCCAGCGTGCTAGTGGTGGTAAGGACATTAAAATTGATTCTGTTTTACCGCCAGTCTGCAGCCCGAACAAGGTTCCACGATCGCATACCAGATTAAATTCTGCATAACGTCCTCGGCGGTATAATTGAAATTGGCGCTCGCGCTCACTCCAAGCTGTCTGTTTTCTTTTTTCAAAAATAGGTAAATATGCCTTAAGAAAACCATTGCCAATATCCTGAGTAAAGTGAAAGCAGGTAGTAAAATTGGGTTGGTTTAAATCGTCAAAGAAAAGGCCGCCAACCTCGTGTGGCTCATTGCGATGTTTGATAAAAAATAGCGATCACACCATTTTTTATAGTTGGGATAAATTTCTTTTCCATAAGGTAAACATAGAGACTGCGCAATCTTGTGCCAGTGTATAATATAGCTAAGCGACTTAATTTTGATGACATTATTTATATGAGCTATTCAATTGATTTTAGACGTAAAGTGATATTTATAGCTAAGCGACTTAATTTTGATTACACCATATTGAGTGCGAACAAGATATCTGTGTCGCATCCGAGCGCTCTTTTTTTACATTTAGCTTGTGCCCATTTATGTTCACAATTGGATTAAGATCTGGCGAATAGGTAGGCAAATATTCCACCATATGCCCCACATCGATGATGACTTATTGAATACTCTGTTTCTTGTGAAAAGTTGCATTATCCATCATGATTACACTGTTTTTAGGAAGTACTGGGATAAGGACTTGGATGAGCCATGCATAGAAAAACATCGCTGTTAATATTGATATCAAATAATCCGATAGCAAACAGCGTTGTGCCCAATAAAGCGCCTATAACATTTGTTCTTCCTTTAGCTCCCCAGTTCTTGAGACCAACACACCGTTGACCTTTCGGGGAATGGCCGTGGGTCCGCGGGGTATCGTGTGAAAAACCACTTTCATCAATAAAAAAAAATGACGCTACCATCTGTATGTGTGAGAAAATGACTTACGAAGAGTTACAACAGCAAAATATTTTATACACTAAACCATTAATTGATGATCAAGCGTTTGAGTGATTAATGCAATTAATTTGATGATACAATATTTATTTTTTTGATATAAAATTTTATTAATTTATTTTTTGTAAAAATTTTTTATCGGTATTAGTGGGTTATTTTTAAACTTTCAGATTAATAAAAGTTAATTTCATCTTTATTTGGAAAAAACTTGTTTTACTTACTTTTTTGTAGATTATTAACTTGTATTCTATCACGCTGCTAATTTCACACATTATAAACAAATTTTAAATAAAATTATTAATATTTTTACTTTTTTATTATATTGTAAATTAATTTTAAGGGGTTTTTTATGCCAAAACTTTTTGGCAACAGCCGATTATTTTGGTTAAAAGTGTCATTTGCAACAAGTCTATTATCACTAACCGGATGTAGCAGTATTTCATGGTCAAGTTTATATCCAATGAATTGGTTTGCCAGTTCAGTTAAAATTTCCGCTACTGGAGTTCGTCAGATTAATAAAATGACCCCGATGGAAGGGAAGAGCAGATTATTGCAGCAGCGCTAAATAATCGATACCATTTTCGCTCTGGAATGCAAATTGAGCAGGGGCAATTAATGTCTCTTTTCCAAGGTATAAATAATTTTCAAGAAAAGATAGTTATTTATGGTGTTGAGAATGAGGAAGTTAAGCGAATCGAAATCGTGGATGAAGATATTAAAACAATATGGGATACAAAAATAGGAACACTATTCTCGCAAATCTATCAAAACGCAGTACAAAGTAGTTGTTACCCTGATTCAAAGCAAACCAATATGGTTTAACTATCAATTTTGTTTCTCCTCAATCTAGCCATGTTACTTATCGTTTTACTGGCAAATGGAGTGGCCCCAAAAATCTAGTGCTATCAAATGATCTTTTAGCTAATTGGAAAGTAAGTCGTATTATTTGGTCTGCACAATAATGATTTAATTTAGTAAAAAATTATATCAAGGTATAACATAAAAATTGAATTGTTTAAATCCTTTAATCAAAGTTGCATATTATAACTTTCTTGCAAGGATTATTAGCTATTTTTGTTGTTTATGTTGCTATTAGCGTTTTTTATTCTTTATTATAAAAATAATTAGGTAAATAATCTGGATTATTTGGAAAAATTTATTGGTAATAGCCACTAGTTAAGCTAAAAAGATTGACTAAAAACAGGGATGCTGAAATTTGGGTAAAACTATAGAGTAATAATCCTGCCGGTTCAGTAAAAGATAGAGCTACCCTTTTTATGATCCAGCCAGCAAAAAAACGAGGTCAAATTACACCTGGTGATACCTTAATTGAAGTAACTAGTGGTATAATAAAGGGATCCCATTGGCAATGATAGCCACCATAAATGGATATAAACTAAAATTATTAATGCCGGAAAATATGAGTGTTGAACGTCAGTCACTGATGCGAGCTTATGTTGCTGAAATAGTTTTTGTTACTGAAGCGGAAGGGATGGGAAGGGGCTCGTGATCGTGCATTAAAGATGCAATCTCGAAATGAAGGTAAAGTGCTTGATCAATTTAATAATTTTGATAATCCATTAGCCCATTTTATGACGACAAGCCCTGAAATTTGGCGTCAGACAGCAGGGCAGATCACGCATTTTTTCCCAAGTATGGGGAAAACTGGGATAATTACCGGTGTCAGCCAATATTTAAAATCTAAATCAAATAAAATAGAAATTATCGGTTTGCAACCAGCAGAAAATAGCTATATTCCACGGGTTCGGCGCTGGTCTCAAGATTATATTCCAAGTATATTCAGATCTGCACCAGTTGATAGAATATTGGATATCACTCAGATAGAAGCAGAACAAATGATGAAGAGCCTAGCAATAGATGAAGGTATCTTTTGTGGTGTTAGCTCAGGAGGCGCTGTGGCAGGGGCATTACGCGTTGCTAAACAGAACCCTGGGGCAGTTATTGTGACTATTATTTGTAACAGAGGGAATCGTTATCTTTCCACCGGATTATTTAATTGAATTAAATAATATCAAAGATAAATAGTTGTTTATAGTAAACAATCATTGTTATTAAATAGCGAAATAGAGAAGAAGTTCCCTTCATTAATTATTAATGAAGGGAAGAATGGTAGTTTATTTTTTGATCTGCATAATAACTGTTTCACCCACAACAACAGAGCCACTAAGTTTAGTTAGCTCTTTTATTTCATCCATATTAGAAATGACCACAGGTGTTAATGTCGATTTTGCTTTTTCTTCTAATAGAGGAAGATCAAGTTCAAGCACTAAATCTCCTTTTTGTACTTTTTGTCCTTCCTCTGCTATGCGCGTCAATCCTTCACCCTTTAATTCAACTGTATCAATACCGCAATGGACAAATAACTCAATACCATTATCTGATTCGATAGAAAATGCATGGTTCGTTTCAAATATTTTACCAATAGTTCCATCAACTGGAGCAACAATTTTGTTACCAGTAGGCTTGATAGCAATGCCATCACCAACAATTTTCTCCGCAAAAACAACATCTGGCACATCTTCTATATTAACAATTTCACCTGAAATTGGTGCAATAATATCAATATTACCAGTGCTATTTTTATCATCTGAAACCAGTGATTTGAGTTTGTCAAACAGATCCATGGATCTTCTCCTAATTAATTGTTTTCTTATGGGGTCAAGAGTTGGTTGATGATTTTAGCAAAGTGTTTTTTCTTTAGTATATGTTTCAACCAAATCCATCAATTCCTTCGCTGTCGGTTGATTAAGAGCTTGTTCTGCTAATGTTTTTGCATCTTTGAAATTTGCATTTCGGATAATCTTTTTAATAGTTGGGATTGAGATTGCACTCATACTAAATTCATCTAATCCCATACCAAGTAATAATAGTGTAGCACGTTCATCACCAGCAAGCTCACCACACATACCTGTCCATTTCCCTTCTTCATGAGAAGCATCAATAACTTGTTTAATAAGTTTTAACACTGAAGGAGACATTGGATTATAAAGGTGAGAAATCAGATCATTTCCGCGATCAACCGCTAAGGTATACTGTGTTAGATCATTGGTTCCGATGCTAAAAAAATCGACTTCTTTTGCTAAATGATGCGCAATAACCGCAGCTGCTGGTGTTTCAATCATAATCCCAACTTCAATCGACTGATCGAAAGCGTGCTTTTCCTGGGTTAATTGCTGTTTAAGTATAGCTAGCTCTTCTTTTAAGGTGCGAATTTCTTCCACAGAAATGACCATGGGAAACATAATACGTAGATGGCCGAAGGCAGAGGCTCTTAAAATAGCACGTAATTGAGAGTGCAGGATTTCTTTGCGATCAAGGGAAATACGAATTGCTCGCCAACCAAGAAAAGGATTTTCTTCTTTCGGTAGATTCATATAGGGAAGATCTTTATCCCCACCAATATCCATGGTACGAATAATAATAGCCTGTGGCCCCATAGCTTCTGCAACCGGTTTATAAGCTTGAAATTGTTCTTCTTCGCTAGGTAAATTATTGCGATCCATAAACAGAAATTCAGTACGGTACAGACCCACACCTTCAGCACCATTACGCTCAGCACCTTCTACATCACGTACAGTACCAATATTTGCGCAAACTTCAACTTGATGACCATCTAAAGTTATTGCGGGCAAATCTTTCAATTTTGCGAGCTCATTTTTTTCACGTAAATACTCATCTTTAATTTGTTTAAGCTTTTCAATCTCACTATCAGATGGATTTTGATAAATATGATTATTGAGAGCATCTAAAACAAGATAATCGTTTGGTTGGATGTTCTTCGTTGCATTGCTTGTGCCAACAATAGCCGGAATTTGCAGGGATCTGGCCATAATTGAAGTATGAGAAGTGCGTCCGCCTATATCAGTAATAAAACCAAGCACTTTCTTCAAGCTTAATTGTGCGGTTTCAGACGGGGTAAGATCTGCCGCAACCAAAATGACTTCTTCTGTAATTGAACCAAGATCAACAATAGGCAACCCTAAAATATTTTTTAGCAGGCGTTTACCAATATCTCTGACGTCAGCGGCACGTTCCTTGAGGTATTCGTCATTTAATTCTTCTAATGCTGTGGCTTGTTCTTCAATCACTTTTTGGGCTGCTGCATCCGCAGTTTTGTGCTCTTTTTTGATGAAAGAAAAAATTTCCTGCTCAAGTTCTTCATCTTCAAGCAGCATTATATGACCTTCAAATATTTCCGCTTTTTCTTCACCAAGATTTTTTTCTGCAGTTTTTTTTATCGTTTTTAATTGTGCTATTGCTTTTTCGCGTCCAGCAATAAAACGGTTAATTTCACTGTCAATTTGTTCCTCAGAAATTTTCTTTTGATTAACAACAATTGGCGCTTCTTTAAGAATTAATGCCTTGCCGAAGGCGATACCTGGTGATACTGAAATTCCTGAAATCATAAATGTTACCTTACTACCAATGGGCGAAAAATAGCTAGCTCATAGGACTGGCTTTGATACTTATGGTTAAATAGATATCCCCAGATAAAGATATCCAGGGATAAAAAATAGAAAATACATGTTATATTGCCCGTATGTCATTACTCCAATTCGGCCATTAGTTTAACTAGATGTTCTACTGCTTTCTGCTCATCTTCACCTTCAGCAGAAATAGTGACAACAGTTCCTTGAGTCAGGCTGAGTGTTTGTAGTTTAAATAAACTTTTAGCGCTCGCAGATTTGCCGTTATAGGAAAGTGTAATTTCAGAAGAAAAACTTTTTGCCTCTTTGACAAACTGAGCCGCTGGGCGAGTGTGAAGACCATTAGGTGCTGTGATGGTGACTTCTTGTTGGAACATATTTTTTTCCTCAACAAACTTAATATTTTTTATTAGTAAATCCAAAATATTTTAGCTGAAATAATCTGGATTTGCGTATTACTTTTCAGTGATAATAAAAGAAAAACGTTTTTTTCCATTATCAAACATAAATTTTATGTATATCGACATTATCCAGACATGTTAATTTCCCTAGTTTATGCCCTATTTGTAAATTTTCACTGCTTATTTTTTGATTAATTTCGATTGTCGAAATAATTAATGACTTAAATACTAAACTCGTTTCAAGAAATCATCTTAATACACACTAAACTTTGATCTACGACACAAAAAATGCACTTTTAAAGTGCTTTTTTAGCTAATTTTGCGCAAAAATAATCATTAGCTTGCATTAGCAGCAGAAAATAAATCTGTACTCAAATATAGCTAAGCGTCTTAATTTTGATTAAAAAATATATGTTTTTCTCCAATATAAATTTACTGATATAGAGTAATTACTTGCAATCATTTTAAAGTCGCCCAGCTATCACGTTCACCGGAAGAAGGTAAAATAACCACAATATTCTTATTTTAAAATGCCGGTTTTGCCGCTGATTTTACCGCTGCGGCAACTGCAGCGCCTGATGATATACCGGCTAAAATACCTTCTTTTTGCATAATTATAGCTAAGCGACTTAATTTTGATGACGTTATTTATATGAGCTATTCAATTGATTTTAGATGTAAAGTGATATTTACGA
>NZ_CACTIE010000069.1 GCF_902713415.1 Arsenophonus endosymbiont of Bemisia tabaci Q2 | reverse complement strand
GCTTAGCTATATCTTCAAAGATGTTGCTCATCGATCGTACTTACTATTTTTCAGAAGCTATAAACATGCTCAAATATAGTACTAATCACCATACGCTAAGCGAATTATTTTGGAAATAAAAATTTATCCTATCGTTATATCGCACAGGTGTTTATCGTCGCTTTGATTAATTTTTACTAACTGATATAACGGGATATTTGGTGGTAACTAATAACTATTTTTTAGTAAATTAAGCTTAATTTTTATGTTGACTCCGGATACTAACATCAAATATGCCACAATCATTTATTTTGATTATTATTACTATCTGAGAATAGCTGAAGTTAGGGTAAGGTAAGAAATTTTAGCTAACTTCAGCGTTTGAGTTAATGACGGTTATGTTTCAGATGGTAGAGATCAACTCACATTGCTGTTGCACCATAAATTGCGACGGGCATGATAACCAAATTGATAATAGGGATCATCATCAGAAAATTGACTATTGCACCAAACTGGATACTGGTTGTTCGATTATTGGCAAGTGCCAACTTCATTTGATCAAATTTTACTTTATGGTTATCAAAAGGATAATCACAATATTGAATTGCCATCATCCAGGCACCAAATAAAAACCATAAAATTGGTGCGATTGTCTGAGCATGAGCAATACCGGGAATGAAAAACAGGATGAGCAACGAAATAAGACGAATAAGGTCGTAACATAATTTCGTTACTTCCCGCGCTAAGATCCGCGGTATGTCGGCAATAAGTACCGCAAAACTGGTATCGGGCGCGGGAGTTCCTGTTAATTCGGCTTCCAATTTTTCAGCTAACCAGCCATTAACATTAAAAGGAGAAGCAATAAAATTGGCGAGTACTAAACGAGTACTAAAGAAGTAGCCAAATATAAGTAAAATAGAGATCACCGCAATAGGCCATATTAAATAACTTAACCACTGCATACAACTGGGAAAATAAGAAAATAATGTTTGGATCCAATCGCCTAATTTGCTATAAAGCCACCAAAAGGCACTACCGAGTAAAATAATATTTGCTAATAACGGTAAGATAACAAAACGTCTTATACTTGGAGGAGCAAGTAGCTGCCATCCCTGATCAAAATACCATCCCTGATCAAAATAATAGAAACCATTCGCAGTTTTTAGTGATTTTATTGAATTAATCATACTTCATATTATCTCCTTTAGGTTTGATCTTGTATCATATAGATAGGATTTTTAGCTGGCTAGTCTTTTGTTGGCTAAAAAACAACGAAAAAAGAATAAATATCTAACTTTTTCTAAGAAAATTATGTAGAGGGTTGCACTTAACGTTATTGGCAAATACTCTTAATATGGCAAATACTCTTAATATAATGATACCGCCATGGTGGCGATTATTTTTTCAAACAACAGAGATAGAGCGATGCAGGATTTGCGTTTAATATTAGTGGTCGTTGGTGCGATAGCTATAATAGCTTTACTGTTACATGGCTTTTCGACAAGTGGTAAAGAGCGTTCGAAGCTATTTAAAGATCGCCCTATGAAAGGCCGTAAACAAGATAATCAGGATACACCTGAGAGTGCAGGCGATCCATCCCTTGGCGATAAAATGATGGAGGCAAAACAATCAGCATCTAAATTGACTAGTCAGAAGGCAAATGAACAATTTGTTTCCCGAAAATCTGAATCATCTAAGGTAGTGAAAACACCTAACGATGATCCACATCTAGCTAATACTGAAGTAGAAATTGGATCTTGTGCTAAGCAAGAAAAGAGCGTTCAGACTAAACAGCTTGAAGTTGAGATTTCTGAGCCTGCGCTAAATTCAATTAATAGTAAAGAAAGGGAAGACGCTTTCGTAGCAAACGCAACAGAAAGCAGCCAACAGGATTTTGGTGGAGTTGAACATCCTGATGGTGAAAAACAAAAAAGTAACTTAGCTGATGAAGCTGATAAAAAGGATATTCTTGTTGTTTTACATGTTGCGCCACTGCAAGGTCAAGTTTTAGGCGGTGATCTGTTGTTACAAAATATTTTTCAATCGAGTTTTCAGTTTGGTGAAAGGCAGATCTTTCATCGTCATGTTGATCCTTCTGGTTCTGGGCAGATTTTATTTAGCTTAGCCAATATGGTTAAACCCGGTTCTTTTGAGCCAGAGGCCATGTCTGATTTCACCACTCCGGGTATATCTATATTTATGATGGTAACTTCATATGGTGACTCAGCACAAAACTTCAAATTGATGTTGCAAGCAGCACAACGTATTGCGGCTGATGTTGGTGGTGTCGTGCTTGATGAGGATCGAAAAATGCTGACACCCCAAATGATAGAGGAATATCATAGCCGAATTAGAAAAGCATTAACTTAAATATTCGATGATTAGTAATCGACCTCCGTGATAGCGGGGTGTTTTAGCGGGGGGTTTTGTCTTTAGTTGTATGGTGAATAATGAAAGAACACCAAAATTATCTTGCTCGGCTTAAACAGCAATTACGGCATCATGAATATCTTTATCATGTATTAGATACGCCTGAAATACCCGATGCAGAATATGATCGGATGATGCAGGAATTGAAAAAATTGGAGGCTGAGCATCCAGAATGGATTACTGCTGATTCGCCAACACAACGGGTTGGTGCTGCGCCATTACCGGCTTTTGAGCAGGTACGCCATGAAATACCGATGTTATCATTAGATAACGTTTTTGATGAAGAGAGTTATTTAGCCTTTGATAAACGAGTACATGATCGTTTAAAAAATAATAGCCAGTTGACATTTTGTTGTGAACTTAAATTAGATGGTTTAGCGGTTAGTCTGTTATATGAACATGGCGAACTGGTGCAGGCTGCGACGCGTGGTGATGGTACAACAGGCGAAAATATTACGCCTAATATTCTTACCATTCGAGCAATTCCGCTCCGTTTGACCGGTGATAATATTCCTGCGCGTATTGAAATTCGTGGTGAAGTTTTTATGACTCATCGCGGTTTTCAAAAACTGAATGAGGAAGCTCGGCGTAATGATGGTAAAATTTTTGCCAATCCACGTAATGCCGCAGCAGGCTCATTACGTCAGCTTGATCCTCGTATTACTGCCAAAAGGCCACTAGCCCTTTTTTGTTATGGTTTCGGCTTGTTAGCGGGCCGACAATTGCCGGCTAGCCAATATCAATGTCTAATGCAGTTTAAAAAATGGGGCTTACCCGTTAGTGATAAGGTAGCACTTTGCCAAAATAGCCAACAAGTTTTAGCCTATTACCATCAAATTAAGCAAAAGCGTTTAGGCTTAGGTTTTGATATCGATGGTGTCGTTGTTAAAGTGGATCCGTTGTCGCTGCAAGAAGAGCTTGGTTTTGTTGCTCGATCTCCTCGTTGGGCTACGGCATTTAAATTTCCCGCTCAAGAACAGATAACTTTATTGCATGATGTTGAATTTCAAGTAGGACGTACCGGTGCTATTACACCGGTTGCCCGATTAGAGCCTGTTCAGGTTGCAGGGGTCACGGTAAGCAATGCAACATTGCACAATGCTCATGAGATAGAACGTTTAGGTATACGCATTGGGGATAGCGTCGTTATTCGCAGAGCGGGTGATGTGATCCCGCAGATTGTTAATGTGCTTACTGAAAGACGTTCTACTGATAGCAGAGAAATTCGGTTTCCTATTCACTGCCCGGTTTGTAGTTCAGCCATTGAACGTATCGAAGGTGAGGCTGTGCTCCGTTGTACTGGTGGTTTAATTTGTGCCGCACAACGTAAGGGTGCCTTGAAGCACTTTGTTTCGCGGCGAGCAATGGATATTGAGGGCATGGGTGATAAGATTATTGATCAATTGGTTGATAAAGAATATGTAACGACAGCGGCCGATCTTTACCGTTTAAATCCTGATATTTTAGCCAGATTAGAGCGTATGAGGTCAAAATCTGCACAAAATCTAATTAATGCGCTTGATAAATCCAAAAAAACCACATTAGCCCGCTTTATTTATGCGTTGGGTATTCGGGAAGTTGGCGAAGCAACGGCGGGCAATTTGGCGACACATTATGCGACGTTAACTTCACTGATGTCAGCAGATATAGATTCGCTAAAAACGGTACCCGATGTTGGCAAGATAGTAGCAAAGCATATTATTAATTTTTTTCACGAACAACATAATCGCGATGTTGTTAATGAATTAGTGAATGAAATTGGTATTAGCTGGCCAGCTATACCAGTTAAGAAAACCAATAGTCCATTTACCGGCAAAACACTAGTTTTAACCGGTACATTAAACCGTTTAACGCGTGATGAGCTTAAAGACAAATTAATATTACTTGGCGCAAAAGTCACTGCCAGTGTTTCTAAAAAAACCGATCTGGTGATCGCAAGTGAAGCTGCTGGTGCTAAATTGGCAAAAGCCAATGAGTTAGGAATAAAAATTATTAATGAGGATGAATTAATGGAGTTACTACAAGAACATTAATCTTTTATGGCTTTTCGGCGTAGTAATTAGCAGGATGTTGACTGCTTTGATTTCGTAATCGTTTTATTCATCATTAATTAGCTATCAGCAAGTTAAATCACTAAATTACCGATTTAATACGGTTTTTAGTGATTAAAATCACGCCCGATTATTTTCTATTACATAAAATAATATTAATATATAGCTAGGCGACTTAATTTTGATTACACCATATTAAGTGCGAACAAAATATTTGTGTCGCATCCGAGCACTCTTTTTTTACATTTAGCTTGTGCCCATTTATGTTCAATTGGATTAAGATCTGGCGAATAG
>NZ_CACTIE010000068.1 GCF_902713415.1 Arsenophonus endosymbiont of Bemisia tabaci Q2 | reverse complement strand
TCGATTTTTCGCTGACGCGTAGTCGATGCTTTTGGCTCTATTTGATTAATCCAACGCGATACAGATGCAGAGCCAATCCGAAATTGCTTCGCTGTTTCTTGGATACTCAACCCTTCTTCTTCCATCTTAAATATCACTTTACTTTTAAAATCAATTGAATAGCTCATATAAATAATGTCATCAAAATTAAGTCGCTTAGCTATAAAGCGAACGAAGTATTGAATGCGCTTTTGATAAAGCAGAATTAATTTTGGTCGATTTTAAACTGGACTGTGGTTTATTTAATGGTCAAGTTGTTTTGGGTGATGAATTTTCGCGAGATGGCAGTCGCTTCTGGGATAAAAAATCAAGTATAAATTAGATAAAGATCGTTTTCGCCAGAGTTTAGGAGGATTAATTGAAGCTTATGAAGAGGTTGCTAAGCGCATAGGTGTTTGCTTAGATTAAAAAAATTTTTTGTTAGCAAAAGATGTTGAGTAAAGATTGACTTAGAAAAACTTTATTTTATTATCATTAGTAATTATTAATTTACTTTTATTAAAGTATACCTAAGAGCAGCTTAAATATTAATTAGCTGCTCACACGGTTTTATTAAATTAAGTCGCTGAATAGACTATATAACTAAACGACTTAATTTTGATGACATTATTTATATGAGCTATTCAATTGATTTTAAACGTAAAGTAATATTTACGATTGAAGAAGAAGGGTTGAGTATCCGAGAAACAGCGAAGCAATTTCGGATTGGCTCTGCATCTGTATCGCGTTGGATTAATCAAATAGACCCAAAAGCATCGACTACGCGTCAGCGAAAAATCGATAAATCCGAGTTCATAAAAGATGTTGAAAATATCCAGATGCTTACCAAAAAGAGCGTACAGAGCGTTTTGTTTTATTGATGAAAGTGGTTTTTCACACGATACCCCGCGGACTCACGGCTATTCCCCGAAAAGTCAACGGTGTGTTGGTCTCAATAACTGGGGAGCTAAAGGAAGAAAAAATGTTATCGGCGCTTTATTGGGCACAACGCTGTTTGTTATCGGATTATTTGATATCAATATTAACAGCGATTTTTTCTATGCATGGGTCACCTAAGTCCTTATCCCAATACTTCCTAAAAACAGTGTAATCATGATGGATAATCCAAATTTTCACAAGAAACAGAGTATTCAAAAAGTCATCATCGATGGGGGGCATATGATAGAATATTTGCCTACCTATTCGCCAGATTTTAATCCAATTGAACATAAATGGGCACAAGCTAAATGCAAAAAAAGAGCGCTCGGATGTGACACAGATATTTTTTTCGCACTCAATATGGTGTAATCAAAATTAAGTCGCTTAGTTATACCTAATAAGCGAATACTCGGTAAAGTATTTTTTAGTGGCTCACTACGAAAATCAACAAAAACAACTGGCAAAAAAGCTTTTTCGAGTTGCATGACCAATTCACTATTTTTGCCTGGGCCGTGCCCGGATAGGCCAAAAATCGGAATATCAGGATTTAAGGTTAATACTTTTTCCGCACTAACATTTTCAGCACTGGTATTACCAATTAAAGGAATTTTGTCAATTTCTGGAAACTTGGCTTTGTAAACCGCATATGATTGTGGATCAAGTTTACGAAAATCACTTTGCCAGCCAACAATGCGCGCTAAAGGTTTATTTCCTTCCAGTAAAGCAATCGCATCAAATAAGCGTCCTTCTCGCAACAGAATGCGCGATTTACCTTCTCCGGTACCTGAACAGTGCGACCCGCTACATCAGTAACCGTTACTGACCATGCGGCAAACGATGTCATCAACGTTACACCAGCTAATAAACAGCCATTAACGCCCTTAGTGATAAAACTACACGCAAACTTCACTTGATTGCCTCTCGATTCAACTGATCCGATTTTCGAGTAACAATAAAGCAAATAATAATTATTATTAATACGATTATTGATCACGTTACTTTTTTTATTTATTCTTTGATCTAGGTAAAAATAATGCTCGGCACACCCATAAAATGCGTGTGACTGGATAGAAAATTGATAGGATTTTTGACAATTATTTGTTTAAATTTTCATCATATTCAGGGAAGTCCATCTGCCGATAATGAACAAAATGGGTTTTCTTGACGAGTTTATAACCAAACCATATAACCAGGAATAAAGGGATACCAATATAGTTGGCAATAACACTATACCAGTCAATCTTATCCGATAAAAATGCCTGATAATTTTGGCCTAATGTAATGACTAAACAGAGAACAAAAGCAAAAATAGGGCCAATAGGGAAAAAGCCTGAGCGATATGGTAACTTATTTAAATCATAGCCTTGCAACATATAACCTTTACGAAAACGATAATGGCTAATAGCAATCCCTAACCAGGCAATAAATCCGGTCATACCTGAAGTATTCAGTAACCATAAGTAAACAACCTGGTTGCCAAATATTGAACTTAAAAAAGAGAGTGCTGCCACGAGGGTAGTTGCAATCAAGGCATAGCGAGGAACCCCACCCAGTGATAAGCGTGAAAAGATTTTTGGTGCTTTTCCTTCTTTAGCCAAGGTAAATAGCATTCGGGTAGAAGCATACATCCCTGAATTGCCAGCGGATAATACTGCCGTTAAAATAACCGCGTTCATGACGGCAGCCGCGGATACTAATCCGGCGTTTTCAAAAACCAAGGTAAAAGGACTAACACTAATATCAGCTACCTCATTACGCAGCAAACGTGGATCCGTATATGGAATAATTAAACTGATCACCAATATAGCAAAAACATAAAATAACAAAATCCGCCAAAATATTTGGCGCACCGCTTTAGGAATATTTTTACCTGGATCTTTAGATTCACCAGCGGCAATACCAATTAATTCCGTACCTTGAAAAGAAAAACCGACGATCATAGCAACCCCAATGATTGCCGAAAAGCCGCCCACAAAAGGGGTTTCACCAATCTGCCAGTTATGCCAGCCAGCATTTTCTGCACCACGAAAAATGCCAATAATCATTAATATGCCAACCACAATAAAAATAATAACGGTAATGACTTTAATTAAAGAAAACCAATACTCTGCCTCGCCAAATCCTTTGACAGAAATATAATTAAGCATAAAAATGATAAACAGAAAAATCGCACTCCAAATCCAGCCATCAATCTCAGGAAACCAGTATCCCATCACTAATTGCGCTGCAACTAAGTCAACAGCAATAGTGACCGCCCAGTTATACCAATAATTCCAGCCAAGAGCGAAACCAAAGCCTTCATCAACGTATCGAGAACCATAAGTAGAAAAAGAGCCAGAAACGGGTAAATAAGTCGCAAGCTCGCCTAAACTAGTCATCAAAAAATAAATCATTAAACCAATAATAATATAAGAGAATAAAGCACCACCTGGTCCGGCTTGCGCTACCGTTGCGCCGGAAGCAACAAATAATCCGGTACCAATAGAACCGCCAATAGCTATCATCGTCAAATGACGTGCTTTTAGTTCTCGGCGCAATTTTGTTGTAGCGCCCTGTGATATATGTGTTGATTGTTCTGACATTAATGACCTTTTATTTAACATGGATCTTAACGTCAGTGATTGTAACAGACAGTGTTACTATAAATAAGCATCTATTTTCAGTTATAAGATACCTTCATAATTGACTAAAAATTATTAGTACTGCGCAGGATCTTGATATTAAAAACTTCAATGACAATATTCTAATAAAAGTAACAACGCCTTAGAAAAATGCTTATTTTGATCATGAATTAAATATAATGTACGTGAAAGTTCGAGTTTATCGATATTTAACGCAACCAATGAGCTATTTTTTAATTTCCCTTCAATCGTGAGTGAAGATAAACAGCTTATTCCCATTCTATTCATAACTGCATGCTTAATGGCTTCAGAATTATTAAATTCAATTAAAATATTACACTAAGTTAGTTTACTTAATAACAGTTGATCAACAATATTGAGGGTTCCTGAACCGCTTTCACTCAAAATCCAGCCCACATTTTCTAGCTCATATTGCTTTAATTGACGGCCTGCAAGTGGGTTATTTGGGGCACAAAATACTACCAGCTGATCTTTTTTCCATGGTATAGTGACTCAATTCTGATTCATAACAGCTGCCTTCAACTACTCCTAAGTCAACCTTGAATTTTTTTACCGCTTTAATCACTTCCGCAGTATTATTTATTAATAATTCAAAAGGAATAGTCGGATTATCATGACGATAATGTACCAGTTTACC
>NZ_CACTIE010000067.1 GCF_902713415.1 Arsenophonus endosymbiont of Bemisia tabaci Q2 | reverse complement strand
GAAGAAGAAGGGTTGAGTATAGCTAAGCGTCTTAATTTTGATTACAAAATATATGTTTTCTCCAATATAAATTTACTGATATAGAGTAATTACTTGTAATCATTTTAAAGTCGCCCAGCTATATTTGATTAATCCAACGCGATAGAGATGCAGAGCCAATCCAAAATTGCTTCGCTGTTTCTGGGATACTCAACCCTTCTTCTTCCATCGTAAATATCACTTTACCTCTAAAATCAATTGAATAGCTCATATAAATCATGTCATCAAAATTAAGTCGCTTAGCTATAATAGCCGACCATATTCATTAGTAACTAAAAGTTTACCAACTCTATCAAATAACTGCACCTCAAGTTGGGACTCCAAATCTGTTAAAGCAGCACTTACAGCTGATTGGGATAATGACAATGATTGAGCAGCCTTTGTTGTTGAGCCACATTGTAAAATTTCAATAAAAACTTTAAGTTGTCTAAGGGTTATTCGCATAACAATGCTCACTTTATTAATTAATCACATAAATCAAGCTATCATAATAATCTAGCCAACTATTAATTTACCACTTTTATTAATAGATAATACAAAAATAATCCATTTTCAAGATAGATACTAATGATATATGCTTATAACAGAATGAGACAATGCATATTGCATAAACCTATGGTTAAAACAGTTATAGTTATGCCAAAACCTATTAAGCATAAAAATTTTAAATTTATCTCTGGCTTATTATTAACGGGTTTTTTAACTACTATTGCCGTTTATCTTGGTAATAACGAACGGTTTGCCAATATTGGACTAAGTGCTCTCAGCTTGGCGATTTTATTGGGCATTGTGATTGGAAACACCGTTTATTTTGCCGTAAAACTCGTTTCTGATGAAGGGATCAGATTCGCTAAACATTATTTATTAAGAACCGGGATTATTTTGTACGGTTTTCGTTTGACATTTCAACAAATTATGGATGTAGGCATGATTGGTATTATGACCGATTTAATTATGCTAACTTCTACATTCTTAATTGCGCTGTTACTAGGCAAATATTTTTTCAAGTTAGATATAGTCAAACCAGCATTTTGATTGGAGCCGGTAGTAGCATTTGCGGCGCAGCTGGGGGTTTTAGCAACCGAGTCTGTCATCAAAACATCGGCAGATAAAATTGCCATTGCGGTAGAAACCGTCGTTATTTTTGGTACCTTGGCTATTTTTATCTATCCGTGGTTTTATCATCTAAATCAAATATAGCTGGGCGACTTTAAAATGATTACAAGTAATTACTCTATATCACTAAATTTATATTGGAGAAAAACATATATTTTGTAATCAAAATTAAGACGCTTAACTATAATAGTATCGATTAGTATTTTGTATTTATTGACGATAGTAACATAGTTATTATGAGCTCGAATTATGGAATGCGTTATTTTGTGTTTAATAATGGATTAATTGAATTTGGACTAACCAAGGGTAGTTATGAAACGTGTATTCATTATGGTGCTTGATTCTTTTGGTATTGGCGCTACGCCGGATGCAGATAGATTTGGTGATGCTGGGGCGAACACTTTAGGCCATATTGCGACCGCTTGTGCGCAAGGGAAGGCTGATAAGGGTCGTAAAGGTAAAGTCTTTTTGCCCAATTTATCGCGTTTAGGGTTAGCAAAAGCCGCTGAGGGGTCATCAGGAACATTTCCAATCGGCCTGGATGAAGAGGCTGAGATTATCGGTGCCTATGGTTATGCGAGTGAGTTATCTTCCGGCAAAGATACCCCATCAGGTCATTGGGAGATTGCCGGGGTACCGGTTTTATTTGAATGGGGATATTTTAAACAGCAAAAAAATAGTTTTCCGCAACAATTATTGGATAAGTTAGTTGAAGCGGCTAATTTGCGCGGTTATCTGGGAAATTGTCACTCGTCAGGGACGGTGATCTTGGATCAATTAGGTGAAGAGCATATGAAAACAGGTAAACCTATTTTCTATACTTCAGCCGATTCAGTCTTTCAGATAGCATGTCATGAAGAGACTTTTGGGGTTAAAAATCTTTATCAGCTTTGTGAAATAGCGAGAAAGACGCTAGATGAAGGTGCTTATAATATTGGACGTGTTATCGCTCGTCCTTTTATCGGCAATAAAGCTGGCTGTTTTCAGCGTACCAATAATCGTCGAGATTATTCAGTTGAACCACCTTCACCAACCATCCTGCAAAAACTGGTTGAAGAAAAAGCCGGCCAGGTGGTTTCAATTGGCAAAATTGCAGATATTTATGCCAATGTCGGCATTACTAAGCAAGTGAAAGCAACCGGTATTGAAGCGCTATTTGCGGCAAGCCTTGAGGAGATCAAAAAAGCGGCCGACAATACCATTGTGTTTACTAATTTTGTTGATTTTGATTCTTCATATGGACATCGTCGTGATGTTTCGGGTTATGCGGCCGGACTAGAGTTATTTGATACTCTTTTACCTGAAATGCTGGCGTTAATTGAGAATGAGGATGTTTTGATTATTACCGCAGATCATGGTTGTGACCCGACCTGGCCAGGAACTGATCATACGCGGGAAAATATTCCTATTTTAATTTATGGTCCGAAAGTAAAACCTGGGGCACTAGGTCATCGACAGACCTTTGCTGATATTGCTCAAACCGTTGCGCAATACTTTGTTTTATCGCCAATGGCATATGGCAAAACGCTATTTTAAGTATGATGGGAAATATTTTTTCATATTCCCGATTTTATCGATAAGTAATAAAAGGAAATTTATTTATGGTCACCCCACATATTAATGCTGAGATGGGCGATTTTGCGGAACTTATAGCTAAGCGATTTAATTTTGATAACATTATTTATATGAGCTATTGAATTGATTTTAGACGTAAAGTGATATGTATGATGGAAGAAGAAGGGTTGAGTATCCGAGAAACAGCG
>NZ_CACTIE010000066.1 GCF_902713415.1 Arsenophonus endosymbiont of Bemisia tabaci Q2 | reverse complement strand
CTCTATATCAGTAAATTTATATTGGAGAAAAACATATATTTTGTAATCAAAATTAAGATGCTTAGCTATAACTCGGGTAATGTGGGTCAGGGTAGTTTTTATCTGGCCGACCCATTAATTGACGGTGTGTTGGGAATGAAAGCAAATGGTCTTTATTCCGATCGTAATGAAGATAAATTTGTTGGTGGTTATAAGAAACAGTCAATGGGTAATACTGGGGTAAAATTCTCATTTACTCCCGATGAGCAGAATAATTTTGATTTGGATTTAAAGCACGATGAACAGCAACATGACTCGACGATTAGTAAAACCCGTTCTTGCACTAAACGGTCATGTGAAGATGATAATACCACTTATCGACGTAATAACTATGCATTGACGCATAACGGTAATTATTAGTGGGGTTCAATGGATACATTTATTCAACGTGATGAATCAGAGAACCCAAGTAGAAAGATGAAATATAATGATAACTTACTTAAAAACCAGACAGTATTTGACTTAGATTCACATAAACTTAGTATTGGTGGTCAGTATCGTTATGAAGATTTACATAATCAAGACAACCAATTACCGACAGCGACCAATGTTAATAAATTAACTCGTTGGAGTTGGGCATTATTTACCGAAGATGAATGGACGATCACCACCAATGATTTCAGATTAACCGGCTGGTATTAGAATGGATAAAGATGAGAATTTTCGTGCACATTGGACGCCTCGCTTATATGGTGTTTGGCATATCAATGATCAATGGATACTTAAAGGTGGCGTTGCGACCGGATATCGTTCACCTGATTTACGCCAAGTGTCGTCGCCTAACTGGGGACAAATAACTGGCGGCCAAACAAGTAAAGGGATCATTCTCGGTAATCCAAATTTAAAACCGGAAAAAAGTATTGGTCAGGAAATTGGTTTGTTATGGAATAATCAGGATGACCTGAATATCGGTGTAACAGTTTTTAATACTGATTTTAAAGATAAAATTATGGAATATCGTCTCTGTGGCGATAAATTAGCCGCTTGTAGTAATGCGATTATTCTTAATGGCAGTCAATATGATTTTATAAGTACACGTGATAATGTTGATAAGGCAAACTTGCGTGGTATTGAGGCGACATTTGATTGGCAAATCATGGATAATCTATCAATGGCAGCCAATTACACCTACTCAGATTCTGAGCAACTAAGTAGCAATTTTAAGGGAAAAGCCTTTAGTCAAACACCTAAGCATATGGCGAATGCATCGTTAAGCTGGCAGGCAACCACTGAATTAGAAGCTTGGACACGGGTAAATTTCCGTGGTAGAACCAATCAATATCTTTCTCGCTCATCGATGGCGAATGAATTACCCTCTTATAGCTTTGTTGATCTGGGAGTAAATTACGCGCTGAGCAAAAATCTTTTTTTGTTCACAGGGGTTTATAATATTTTAGATAGGCGTTTAGTGGATAATGATAATAAAGCCGTATTAGATGGCCGCCGTTACAATTTAGGATTAAATTATAACTTTTAAAATCATTTTGAGTTAAAAAGTTAGCTAGCTGTTACCATGAGTATAGCTAGCTAACTTTTTATTAAAAATTAAAAAATATTGCTATTTCATAGGATGAAGTGCAGAAT
>NZ_CACTIE010000065.1 GCF_902713415.1 Arsenophonus endosymbiont of Bemisia tabaci Q2 | reverse complement strand
CTGTTTATCTGTAAGCTGATTTATTTAATTTTATATGAGGCCGGAAACCTGGCCGAAGTTGATAAAACTGTTAGAAAAAACGTGTAGTCAAACCAAAGCAGACTATCGTAGTGAAGAATGCTATTATGGCGTAATTATCTATTTTTGCACCTGTGCCAATGGGTCATGGTTTCTGTATTATTGATGACTACGGGGCGTTCGGCTTCGAAGATAACTTAATTCTCTCATTATTCTCTCATTTCTCTTTTTTCTCAGCCTATAGGCGTGAGCGAAGTTTTTCTTATAACTATCGATTTAGGCAAAATAGCCAGGCGAAATCGGAAGTTGTAGGAGGGGTTTTGGCCATGTCTCATGATATCCAATTAGCTCTCAGTAAAGAATATACCGAGATAAATAATCGTGCGCAACTGGTTAAGACATTAACTTTAATCCAGGTTATCATGATGGGGCTGGCTTATTTGCAGCCAATGACGGTTTTTGACACTTTTGGTTTAGTGTTATTAAAAACTGATGAGTATGTTCCTTCTTCTTATATCATTGCTTTGATTGCTATTCTTTTTACTGGATTGAATTATGGTAAATTGGTAAAACGATTTCCTTCGGCGGGATCGGCCTATACCTATGCACAAAAATCGATGAGCCCACATTTAGGTTTTATGGTGGGATGGTCATCTTTGCTTGATTATTTATTCATGCCGATGATTAATATACTGTTAGCGAAAATTTATCTGGAAGCTATTTTTCCCTCTGTTGCGCCCTGTATTTTTGTGGTCGGATTAGTTTTTTGATGACTATTTTAAATCTACGGGGTATCAATTTAGTCGCTAACTTAAATACCATTATTGTGATTATTTAAATCGCTGTTATGCTAGTTTTTTTAGCTGTTTTGATCCATGAATTATCTAAAAGCGAAGGTTCTGGTCAGATTTGGTCATGGCGACCTTTTACCTCCGAAAAGGCGCATTTAATTCCGATGATCACCGGGGAGACGATTTTATGTTTTTCATTTCTCGGCTTTGATGGCATCAGTTCATTATCGGAAGAAACACGAAATGCAGAAAAAGTAATACCAAAGGCGATTTTCTTGACGCCCTTGATTGGTGGTTTGATTTTTATTGGCGTTTCTTATTTTTTTTTACAGCTGTATTTTCCTGATGTTTCGCATTTTAAAAAACCTGATGAATTGCAACCTGAAATTATGCTATATGTTGCTCGTGCACTTTTTCAGTCGATTATTTTGCTTTTCTCGTATGCAACCGTATTAGCATCAGGTATGGCTGCCCATACAGGAGTTTCTCGTCTCATGTATGTGATGGGACGAGATGGCGTATTTCCTGAGCGTTTTTTTGGTTATGTTCATCCAACATGGCGAACCCCAGCTTTTAATGTCATTTTAGTTGGCATGCTGGCGTTAACGGCAATTTGGTTTGATATGGAAATTGCCACAGCATTGATTAATTTTGGTGCATTAATTGCTTTTACCTTTGTTAATCTTTCGGTTATTTAGCAATTTTATTTTAGAGAGCGTCGCTGTCATACTTGTCGGGATAAATTTAATTACTTAATTCTACCTATTATGAGTGCTTTAACCGTATCAGTGCTTTGGATCAATTTAGAGAAAACTTCCATGCTATTAGGGATATAGGCAGCGGTTGGGATTTTTTATATGGCAATTATCACCCGCCGTTTTCGTCGGCCATTACCAAAAATGAATGACGCTTAGTGATCGCAAATTTTACCGCTATCGACGGTTTCACCACAGCAAAGGCCAATTATTTGGCCTTTGCTATATTAGCTAACCCGTTTTTGTATGTTATGACGAAACCCAATTAACTGGCTATCTGTTTGGCATAATCTACCAGTGCCTTTAGTTGCAGGCACTTTTCTTTATCTTCTTGATGTTCAATAAATAATTGCTCGATAGTTTGCAGATATTCGGTTATTTTCTCGCTGGTCAATCTATTGCGTCGGTGATGTAACCAGGCAAGCTGTTCTTGTTCTGTCAGTGTAGCCGGATAGTTCCTGGCACGGTAACGAAAAAATAGTTGCTTCATGCGGGGATCGTCAAATTTGAGCTCCAATGCGGGCAAATTTTGCGGTAAAGTTTGACGGATAATAGCCATTGTTAAACGATCATTATCACCAAAAAAACCGGCATAAAGCTTAGTATCTACATCAGTTTCTTCAGGAAAGGGTTGCGGTTCGCTAAAAAGCTGAATAACTTTATCCCGCACTTCACTATGTTGTCGCAATATGGCTAAATTATTCAGACAGACATCGAGATCTAGTGCTATACGTTGTGCATCTGCTGTCCGCAGTGTGTTGGCCGGAGCCAGAATTGGACATTTATTAATATGTATCAGTTTAATAGGAATGGCTAATTCACGGGCTAACTCTGCTTTGGGTGCGTATAAACGTTGCTTTAGAGTATCACTATCTAATGTTAACAGTGGGCCAATGTCTGCTGCTAGATCACAGGCAATAATGGCATTACGGTTTTCGGGATGCCAGGCCAGTGGTGCAATTAGACTGGTATTAGCTCGTATTGCGCCCAACATGCCGGAAACATGCACTAACGGGGTCATGGCAATAATATCAATCAATTGACGAATTTCATTTTTATTTCTTAATTGAAAGAAGTAATCGAATATCCTTGGCTGTGCTTTCTTAACTAATTTTGCCATTTCGATAGTAGCAAAAACGTCGGCCATTGCATCATGAGCATTTGCATGCTCAATACCGTTTGCAGTGGTCAGATGTTCTAATTTGAAACTAGGTAGTCCTTCATCATTGCTAGGCCAGTTAATGCCATCAGGTCGTAGCGCATAGCAAGCGCGTAACACATCAAGTAAATCCCAACGTGAATTACCTTGCTGCCAACTATAAGCATAAGGATCATAAAAATTACGATAGAAAATATGACGAGTCACTTCATCATCAAATCGAATATTGTTGTAACCGACAATACAACTATTGGCTATGCTAAATATTCCATGAATACGTCTAGCAAATTCAGATTCATTTATGCCATGAGCTATTGCATATTGGGGGGTAATACCCGTTATCATTACGGCTTGAAGTTGAGGGAGATAGTCATCGGCAGGGGCACAGTAAAAAATTTGTGGCTCTTCGATAATATTAAAATTTGAGTCGGTTCTGATGCTGGCAAATTGTGCGGGTCGATCGAGAGCAGGATGCTGCCCAAATGTTTCATAATCGTGAAACAGAAATGAGGATTTTTGTTTATTGGCCAAAATATTTTCCCAATTTTTATGTAGCGTAATATTTTGTTTAATAATATTAAAATATTCCAATCTGACAATGAATGTTTTTTTACTCTCTGTATTAACTTATTTTTAATGACTGATTGATGAGTCCAGCAGAAATGAATTTTGTATTTTAAATTATCCTTAATCGCAATAATACGCCGTTAATGGATACTTAAGCTGAATGTCATTATTATGCAATGAATTATCATAGTATTAGTGCTAACTTTGAAAATTTCACTTATTTATCATTTTTTGTTTAACTAAATTTAGGTTATTAATAACACAAAATTAATAAAGACAGAGCAAAAGCGTCATTATCAGTGCAAAGATAATAAAACAGAGTAAAAATCTTAGAAATTGGCTTGTGTCATTAAGTTAATCGCCGTATCGTGTAGTTTATATCTAAGCGACTTAATTTTGATTACACCATATTAAGTGCGAACAAAATATCTGTGTCGCCTCCGAGCGCTCTTTTTTTGCATTTAGCTTGTGCCTATTTATGTTTAATTGAATTAAGATCTGGCGAATAGGTAGGCAAATATAGCTGGGCGACTTTAAAATGATTACAAGTAATGACTCTATATCAGTAAATTTATATTGGAGAAAAA